>JANNUK010000593.1:0-4967 GCA_031395155.1 Chloroflexota bacterium
GCGGGATCGTCAGGCGCGGTCTCGACCGTAGACGTCGCGTCGGAGGCCGGTGACGATCGCCGTCAGCTCGGGGCCGGAAACGCCCATCCTCTGGAGCGCATGGCGCGCGAGTTCGAAGGCCGCCTCGGCATCGGGGTCGACGATCCGGCGCGCGCCGACGTCCCGGAGGTCCACCACCGAGTGTTGCCCGCGCGCCCGAGCCGCGATCATCAGGCGCGGGTTGATCCGTAGCGCTCGCTCCGTCGCCAGCCGGGCGGACAGTGGGTCGCCCACCGCGATCACCAGGACGTTCGCGTGGTCCAGCCCGCAGCGGGCGAGGATCGCGGGGTTTGCGGCATCCCCGAACAGGGTGGCGGCCCCGGTCCTCGACAGTTCCTCGAGCCGGCGCGGGTCGCGATCGACCACGACGACGCGGAAGCCGCGGTTCCGGACGGCCTTCACCACGACGCCGCCGACGTGCCCACCCCCGAGTACCACGACCGCCGGGCGGTGCTCGTCGGCTTCCTGCGTGAGCAGCTGTTCGGTGCGCGAGGTCCCGGCCATGCCGGGACGCGGAGGCTGAACCAGAGGGCCGCTATCGGGATCGGGCGCGAGACCGCCATCGCGGGCCGTGGCTTCACGGTCGCGCCGCGCCTCCACACGAGTCGCAAGGCGCATCGCGGCACCCTGCGCAAGTGGGCTCACGAGGATGCTGATGACCGCCGTGCCCAGGATCAGGTTGTAGGCCTGGGCGGACAGGATCCCGAGGTCGAGGCCGTTGTCGGCAAGGATGAAGCTGAACTCACCCACCTGGGACATCCCAGCTCCCAGCAGCAGTGCGGAACGGACCGGAAGCCGTCGCCACCAGCCAAGGAACGCGATGACCGCGCCCTTGCCGGCGACCGCAAGCGTCACGAGGAGGGCGATCGTGGGCAGGTCGTCGAGGAGCGCGACCGGGTCGAGGAGCATCCCCACCGACACGAAGAAGAGCACCGCGAAGAGGTCGCGGAACGGGATGACCTCTGCGGCGGCCTGGTACGACAGGTCGGACTCCGAGACGAGCAGCCCGGCGACGAACGCCCCAAGTGCGAGCGAGAGCCCGAAGAGTGCGCTTGACGCGAACGCCGTCAGGAGGGCGGTCGCGACCACCATCAGCAGGAACAGCTCGTTCGACCCGAGCCGGGCGACGTAGCCGAACCCGAGCGGCAGCAGCCGGGTCCCGAGCACGTACGCCAGGACGAGGAAGATCGCTGCCTTGACGAGCGCGAGTACGAGCGGGCCGACGAAGTCGGCGCCGGCCAGCGGGGGCAGGGCAACGATGAACAGGATGGTCGCGATGTCCTGGACGATCGACCAGCCGATCGCCGCCCGCCCGTGGAGGCTGTCCGTCTCTCCTCGGTCGAGGAGCGTCTTGATGACGACGAGCGTCGACGAGACCGAGAGACATGCACCGATCACGAGCGCCTCGCGCAGCTCATGTCCGAGCACGACCATGACGAAGGCACCAACGCCGAGCACGATCGCGATCTGGACGACCCCGCCCGGCAACGCCACGTGGCGGATCTCGCGCAGTTCGCGGATCGAGAACTCGACGCCCAGTGCGAAGAGCAGGAGCACGACACCGACGTCGGCGAGAACGGCGATCCGGTTCTCCTCGCCGGCGTTCTCAGGCGACAGCGCCCCGATGACGATGCCGGCCAGCAGGTAACCGATGATCGCCGGCTGGCGGAGGCGCAGGGAGACCGCGCCACCCACCAGGGCGGCAGCCACGGCGCCACCGAGCTGGAGGATGAACCGGAGCTGCTCGGTCAGCGCAACCTCAAACCCGAGCGCGGACAGGTCAGGCATGAGCGACCCACCGCTCGGGTCGCATGGCGGTCAGCCCCCGGCGCGCCCGCCGCGTTCGGCGGCGGCCATGGCGGCCCCGACGATGCCGGCGTCGTTGCGGAGTTCGGCGGGGACCACGGGGACGCGTACGGTCAGGCGCGAGATGAATCTCTCGGCGCTCTTGCTGACCCCACCGCCGAGAATGATGAGCTTCGGCGAGAACAGCTTCTCGATCGCGAGGAGGTGCTCGTCGAGGTCCTGCGCCCAGGCCTTCCACGAGAGCCCGCGGCGGACCTTGGCGGCGGACGCCGAGCGCCGCTCCGCGTCCCTTCCACGGATCTCCATGTGACCGAGTTCGGTGTTCGGAACGAGCTCGCCGTCGTTGAACATCCCGGACCCAACGCCGGTCCCGAGGGTCAGAACGAACACCACGCCGTCGCGACCAACGCCCGCGCCGAAGCGCATCTCGGCAAGACCGGCCGCATCCGCATCGTTGATCATCACGACGTTGCGACCGAGGGCCTTCGTGAGCGCCGCGTCCGCGCCGAAATCCACCCAACCGGCATCGATGTTCGCCGCGCTCCGCGTCACGCCGTCGATCACGACCGAGGGCATCCCGACGCCCACGGGCACCGAGGCGAGGACGCTCGCATCGATCGGCGCACGAGCTCCCTCACCGGCTCCATCGCCCGGCGCGCCGGCGATCGCCCCGTCCAGCGTCCGCTTGACCAGGCGCCCGATCGTCCGACCGACCGCGGCCGGCGTGGACGGTACCGGAGTCTGGACCCGGATCCGCTCGCTCAGCAGCTGGCCCGTATCGACATCGACGAGGGCCGCCTTGATCCCGCTGCCGCCCACGTCCACCCCGATCGCGAGGGTTCGCGGCCGCGCCTTCGCGCGCCCGTGGGCAGGCGGCGCGGACGTGCGGATCGTGGTGGGCGTCGTTGGTTCGGCCATTGCGCTGGCCGACCTAGAAGTAGTTCACGGAGATGCCGCCGTCGACCACCATCTGGGCGCCGTTCGTCCAGCGGGCTTCGTCGGAGGCGAGGTAGAGCGCCATGTAGACGATCTCCTCGGGCTTGCCGAAGCGCCCCGTCGGGTTCCGGGCGAGGCGGATCTTCTTTGCCTCTTCGTCCTTGACCAACCAGTCCATGAGCAGCGGCGTCTCGACCGGTCCGGGGCAGATCGCGTTCGTCCGGACGCCCTGCGGACCGAACTGGACGGCGAGGCTCCGGGTGAGCGCGAGGAGCGCCCCCTTCGATGCCGTGTACGCGTCCTGTGGGACGGAGCAGCCGAGGAGGGCGACGAAGCTGGCGATGTTGATGATCGAGCCGCCGCCGCCCGCGATCATCGCGGGGATGGCGTACTTGCAGCCGAGGAACACGCCGCGCACGTTGACGGCCATGACCCGATCCCAGGTCTCGACGTCCGTATCGGTCACCGAGTGATCGGCCTCGGGCATGACCCCGGCGTTGTTGTAGAGGGCGTCAACCCGGCCGTAGGTCGCCAGCGCATGGTCGACCATGGCCTTGGCGTCGGCCTCCTTCGAGACGTCGACCTTGATGAAGGTGGCCTCGCCACCGGCCTCACGAACCAACCGGACCGTTTCTTCGCCGGCGGTTTTGCTGAACTCGGCGACGACGACGCGCCCCCCCTCCGCGGCGAACATCTGCGATGCGATCCGGCCCATACCGCCGCCGGCGCCGGTGATGATCGTGACTTTGTCCTGCAGTCGCACCTGTCCCGAACCCTCCGCTCGTGTGTCGTCGACCAACGTCCCTCGTCCTGCGAAGGATAGCGACCGCCGGCGCCGAGAGGCGCCGGCGGTCGGAGATCGCGCGGTTTGTTCGCCGGAGCGCTCAGCTCCGCTCGAGATACGTCTCCCGGTCCCAGGCGTGCACGACCGAGTCGTATGTGTCGCGCTCCACGCGCGCGGCGTTCAGGTAGTGGTCCACGATGTCCTGGCCGAAGATCTCGACCGCGGCCGTCGACTTCTCGAGCGCCTGGATGCCCTCCCACAGTGCCCGGGGCATGCGCTCCACGCCGGTGGCGATGTAGCCGTTGCCCTTGAACTCGTCGACAAGCGGCAGCTCGTGCTCGATGCCGTAGAGGCCGGCGCCGACCATGGCCGCGTAGGTCAGGTAGGCGTTCATGTCGCCGCCCGGGAACCGGTTCTCGACATGGAGCGCGTTCCCATACCCGACGAGCCGGAAGCCCGTGGTCCGGTTATCGCGGCCCCACACGATGTTGACCGGCGCCCATGACAGCGAGGCATAGCGCTTGTACGAGTTGATGTTCGGGGCGACAAACGGCGCGAGTTCACGGGACAGGGCCATCATGCCCGCCACGAAGTGGCCGAACTGCTTCGAGATCCCGTACGGGCCGCCGGCCGATTCGTCATGGGTCAGCGAGCGTGACCCTTCGGCGTCCCAGATGCTCATGTGCAGATGCCCGGACGAGCCGGTCCAGCGGTGGTCCGGCTTGGCCATGAACGTGATCCCCCACCCGTTGAGGTAGGCGATCTCCTTCGCGCCGTGCTTGAAGAGCACGCTTCGGTCGGCCGATTCGAGGACGTGGTCGTAGCGGATGTTGACCTCGTGCTGGCCGGGCGCCGCCTCGCCCTTGCTGAACTCGATCGGGATCCGCGCCTCGGTCATCTGGTTGCGCAGCAGCCGATGCAGGGGCTCCGCCTTCGTGGCCTGGAGCAGGTGATAGTCCTCGTTGTAGTAGCCGAACCGCTCGGGGATCGCCCAGCCCTTGTGGTGCTGGTCCTCCCACGAATCCTTGAGCACGTAGTACTCGAATTCAGAGCCGGCCTTCACGGAGAGCCCCATCGAACGGGCCCGGTCCATCTGGCGCTTGAGGATCGTCCGTGGCGAGACGGGAATCTCCTGTTGCGTTTCCTCATCGATGGTGTCGGAGAGGACGAGGGCGGTCTTCTCGAGCCACGGCAGCACGCGCAGGGTGTCCCAGACCGGCGAGGCGATCCAGTCGCCGTAGCCGGTCTCCCAGTTCATGAGCTTGTACCCGTCGGGCGTGTTCATCTCCATGTCCGTGCCCAGGAGGTACGTACAGAAGTGGGCTCCGTGGTCGATGACGCCGTTCAGAAACGATTCACCCTGAACGCGCTTGCCGACGAGCCGGCCCTGCATGTCGGTGAG
>JANNUK010000610.1:0-3795 GCA_031395155.1 Chloroflexota bacterium
ATCCTCTTCGCACTCGTGGTGCGTTGCGGGATGGGTGTTTGGGTCGTGTTGTATTGGATCATGCAGATGTCGATTTTCTACCGGCCCGAGCGCGAGGGCCCAGTGTCGAGCGCGGGGTTCAGCGTAGTCGAGTACGAGCGCTGGATGGAGTCGAAGGACCCGGCGATCCTCCAGGGCATCGCCGACTACAACCGCGACGACTGCGTGTCGTGTCTCGGGCTTCGGGACTGGCTCGAGGGTTTGCGCGTCGAGGCGGCGCCGCTGTTCCCGGATGGCGTGGTGCCGCGGCCGGGGCCCGAGGAGACGGCGCCATCGGAGGCCGTTTCCGCGAAACGCGTCGAGACGCGGGCGCGCGAGGACGCGCTGCGGGCCGGGATCCCGGCGGACCGCGCCCTGCGCACGGAAGAGCAACAGGGTCGCTGGCTGCTTGCGGGCCTCCTCGACTGGCACGAACGCGAGGCGAAGCCGCAGTGGTGGGACTACTACCGACTGCTCGAATCATCGATGGAGGACCTCGTCGCCGACGGGTCGGCGCTCGGCGATCTCGAGTTCGTGGGCGACTTCGGGGCGATCAAGAAGTCGCGGATTCACCGGTACCGGTTCGATCCGGCCCAGGAGATCAAGATGAAGATCGGCGAGAGCCCCCTCGACCCGGCGCACGGCGACGGCGCCGGCCAGGTGATCGCGCTCGACGTCGGTGCGGGGTGGCTCGATCTCAAGCGCAATCCTTCGAGGCCGCATCCGCGCGCGCTCATCCCGGGGAAACCGTACGGATCGGAGCCGATGCGCTCGTCGCTCGGCCGGCTGGCCGATCACATCATCGGTAGCGGGATCGAAGGCGACGGGCCCGGCCGGGCAGCCCGCGAGCTGATCCTCGGGCGTCGCCCACGTGTGAGCGGAGACCGGGGGGATGGTCCGCTCGTCCTCGCGGGTGAGTCACCGCTCCAGGCAGCCGTGCGGATCGCGACCCGCCTCGACGCGAGCACCCTCGCCATCCAGGGCCCACCAGGCACCGGCAAGACCTGGACAGCCGCCCGGATGATCCTCGCGCTCGTCCGCGAGGGCAAACGGGTCGGTGTGACGGCCCAGGCGCACAAGGTCATCGGCAACCTGCTCGAAGCGATCGCGAAGGCGGCGCGCGAGGCCGGCGAGACGGTGCGGGTCGGCCAGCGCGCCGATGCCGAGGACGGGACAGCCGACCTGGAGGATCTGATCGTCTTCAAGGACTCCGGGACGGCGGTCGGTGGGATCCGGGCCCGGGACGTGGATGTCCTCGGGGGGACGTCATGGCTGTGGGCGCGCGAGGATGCCGAAGCTGCGGTCGATGTCCTGTTCGTCGACGAAGCGGGCCAGTTCTCGCTCGCGAACGTCTGCACGGTGGCGGCCGCCGCCGATTCGATCGTCCTCCTCGGCGATCCGAACCAGCTCCCGCAGGTCTCGAACGGCTCGCACCCCGAGGGCGCGCAGGCGTCCGCGCTCGAGCACCTCGTCGCCGGCGCCAGGACGATCGCGCCGGATCGCGGGCTGTTCCTCGGCACGACGTACCGCCTGCATCCCGCCGTCAACGCGTATGTCTCGGACGCGTTCTACGAGGGCCGTCTCGAGACGGCACCGAAGACCGCGATCCAGTCACTTGCCGCCGGATTCCCGATCGGCGGCGTCGGGATCCGGCATGTCCCCGTGGAGCACAGCGGCGCGGGCAATCGCTCGCGCGAGGAGGCGGCCTGGGTCACGGCCGCGATCGAGGCGCTCATGGGGCGAGCCTGGACGGATTCGGACGGCCGATCACGCAAGCTCGAGGTCGGGGACGTTCTCGTCGTCGCTCCCTACAACGCGCAGGTCGCAGAGATCCGCGCCGCCGTCGAGCAGCGCCTGGGCATCGCGCCGAACGTCGGGACCGTAGACAAGTTCCAGGGCCGCGAGGCCCCGGTCGCCATCTACTCGATGACCTCGTCCTCGATCGACGACGCGCCGCGCGACTTCGGGTTCCTCTATTCGGGCAACCGCCTCAACGTCGCGATCTCCCGCGCCCAGGGCCTGGCCGTCCTCGTGTGCGAGCCCGCGCTCCTGCGAGTGGCCTGCCACTCCCCGGAACAGATGCGCCTCGTCAACGCCCTGTGCCGGCTGGTTGAGGTTGCCGCGGAGCAAAGCGGTGGCGGCCCCACCGCGCGATGGCGCTCGATCCGCGGGCCCGATGACCCGCCGAATCTGGGTCTGATCTGACGCGTCCCGTATGCTGCGCGGGCCCATGACCGCTCCATCCACCCTGCCACCCGCCGCGCTCGATGGCCTCCGCCGTCGAACCGTGTGGTCGCTCGTTGCCGGTGTCGCCCTCGGCAGTACGGGGCACATCGCGGCGGTGACCATCGCCACGATCGCTGCGAAACAGCTCGCCGGCACACCGGCCCTCGCCGGCCTCCCGGGCGCGACAGTGGTCCTCGGCGCGGCGAGCGGCGCGGTCGTCCTGTCGCGGCTCATGGCGCGCAGCGGCCGGCGTCGAACCGGCCTGACCGCCGGCTACCTGATCGGGGTCGGCGGTGCACTCGGAGCCACGCTGGCAGTGATCCTCGGGTCGTTTCCGCTGCTCCTTGCGGCGACGTTCTTCATCGGGTTTGGAAACAGTTCCAACCAGCTCTCGCGCTATGCCGCCGCGGACATGTATCCCGGCGGCCGGCGCGCGTCCGCGATCGGGACCGTCGTGTGGGGCGCCACGGTCGGTGCGGTCGTCGGCCCGAACCTCGTGGAGCCGGCCGGCGCCGTCGCGCTGTCACTGGGGTTGCCCCAGCTTGCCGGGCCCTACCTGGTTCCGGTTCTGTTCGTCGGGATCGCCGCAGCGCTGTCCATCGGACTCCTGCGGCCCGATCCGTTCGAGCTGGCGGACATCTCATCGACGCGCACCGCGGACATGCCCGACAGCGGGCCGATCCGCGAGATCCTGGGTCGCCCGTCGGTGGTGGCGGCGCTCGTCGCCCTCGTCGTTGGTCAGTTCGTCATGACGCTGATCATGACCATGACACCGCTGCACATGGATGCGCACGGCCACGACCTTGCCGCGGTCGGCCTGGTTCTGAGCGGCCACACGTTCGGGATGTTCGCGCTGTCGCCGATCTCGGGGCGGCTGACCGACCGGTTCGGCAGCCCGGCGGTCATTTTCGCGGGAAGCGCGGTCCTCGTCACGGCGGCGGTCATGTCGGCGGTCGCTCCGCCCGACGGCGGAACGATCCTGTTCGTGGCTCTCTTCCTCCTGGGCTGGGGGTGGAACTTGGGATTCGTGGCGGGGAGTGCCCTCCTCACGAGCAGCCTGTCCCTCGTCGAACGCACCCGGATCCAGGGCCTCGCCGACGCGCTCATCTGGGGGACCGCGGCGGTTGCGTCGCTGGGGTCGGGGGTCATCCTGGCCGTCGCGGGCTTCACGTCCCTGGGAATCCTCGGGGCAGCGCTCGTCGCGGCGCCGGTCTGGATCCTCGCGACACGTCGCCGAGAACTGCGAGCTTCGCCGGACAACTAACCCGACCGGGCGAGCTCCCGCATCACCCAGGTCACGATCGTCCGCGCGCAATCGGCGACCTGGGCGAGAGGAACGTTTTCGTCGGCCGCGTGGGCAACGGCGACGTCACCCGGCCCGAACATCACCGTCGGGGTGCCGCCTTCGTTGATGAGCAGGCGCATGTCGGCGCCGTACGGCTCACCGAGGAACGCCGGCCGGCGGCCGAGGGTGTCCTCGACGGCGGTGGCAACGGCGATCGGCAGCGGATGGTCGGCGGCGACGCGTGCGGACGAGAACCGGCCGCCCAC
>JANNUK010000590.1:0-4617 GCA_031395155.1 Chloroflexota bacterium
TGGGCGACCAGGGCCGCGTCCAGCGAGCCGTCGACGACCGCACCGACCGCGGCGTCCACGGTCGCGGCCCGCGTGAAGACGTACCCATCGGTGCCGCCCGTTGTTGAACCCAGGACGCCGCTCATGATGGCGATCGCCCGATCGGCCAACCCGTTGTCGGAGGCGACAACGCCGATCCGCGTCGAGCTGCCCGAATCGACGAAGCGGACCAAGATCGGCGAGAAGGCCAGGAGAACGGCGAGCGTTGCCAGAAGCGCCGTCGACAGGTGGAAGAGGCGGCTGCCGACTTTTTCGCCGTACTCGCGACGGGCGACGATGAGGGCGTTCGGGAAGAGCGGTTCGATGCGCCGATCGACGGGATCCGGAATGGACCTCACGCGGCCGATTCCTCGGCCGGGGCGAGCGTCATCTCGTCGTCCAGCGGGTGCCCGACGTGGTCGAGGAACACCTGCTCGAGGGACGGATCGGCGATCTCGAAGTGGGTTACCTGCGCCCCACGGGCGATGGCCGCGGCCAGGACCACCTCGGGCTCGACGCCGGCATCGAGTTCGATCTCCGAGCGGTCGATGCCCGGGCGGATGATCCGGGCGCCGGGGATCGTCGCGAGCCATTCGAGGCGGTGGTCGCCCTCGACCGAGAGGCGGATCATCCGACGGCCCGTCGAGCGGCGAACCTCGCGGATCGGGCCGCTGACCACGACGCGACCGCGGTCGATAATCGCGACCGATTCGCACATGGCTTCAACCGTGTCCATCTGGTGAGTCGAGAAGATGATCGTCTTGCCGCGATCGCGCAGGTCCAGGAACGCTTCGCGCAGGAGCGCGACGTTCACGGGGTCGAGGCCGGTGAACGGCTCGTCCATGAGCATCACGTCCGGGCCGTGCAGCGAGGCCGCGAGCAGCTGCATCTTCTGCTGGTTGCCCTTGGACAGCTCCTCGGCTCGCCGGTCGGCGTATTCGGGCACGCGGAATCTCGCCAGCCAGGCGCGGGCTTCGCGAATCGCCTCGTCGCGCGGCATGCCGTACAGGCCCGCGAAGTAGACGAGCTGGTCGAGGATCTTCATCCGCGGGTACAGCCCACGCTCTTCCGGGAGATAGCCCCACGTCCGCCTCGGCAGCGACCGATGGTCGGTGCCGTTCCAGGTGATGCTGCCGGCGTCGGCGCCGAGCACGCCGACGACGATCCGCATCGTCGTTGTCTTGCCCGCGCCGTTCGCGCCGAGGAACCCGAAGATCTGGCCGCGGGGCACCTCGAAGGTGAGGCCGTCGAGTGCAGCGACCGACCCGAATCGCTTGGACAGACCGTCGATCATCAGGGACATCGCAGCGGAGGATATACCGGGACGGCGGTAGGGCCATGACCCGTTCGTCCGGTCTCAGGCCACCCACGTTCGAGGACGAATCGTCCGGACCACGTCCCCGACCACCGCCGGTCCCAGCGCCACAAGCGCGACGAAGAGCCATTCCGTGCCGCTGAGCGGGACGGCGCGGAAGGCCTCCGCGAGCGGCGGAACGTACGGGATGATCACCTGAATCGCGATGACGACGGCGCCGGCGGCCAGAAGGAACGTATTGCGCCCGATGCGGCGCAAGGGCAGATGGAGGCTGCGGTTGGCATACGCACGCACCACCTGGCCGCACACGAGCGCAGTAAACGCCAGCCAGCGGGCATGATCGAGGTTCCCCAGGTCGTCCGGCCCGCGCACGTTCACGAGCAGGAGGACGAGCGCTGCGGCGGCGCTGAGACCGCCGGCCGCCGCGATCCTCGCGAGCAGGCCGAAGGGAAGGAGCGTGGTGCCCGCACGCCGCGGCGGTCGGCGCATCAGGTCGGGCTCCGGCGGCTCGCGCTCGAAGGCGACCGACGCCGACAGGTCGATGAAGAGCTCCAGCCACAGGATCTGGATGGGCAGCAGCGGCTGCCCGAATCCCGCCAGCGTGGCCAGGAGGACGAACCCAAGAAGGGCGACATGGGTCGAGATCAGGAACACGAGGCCCTTGCGGACGTTGTCGACCATCCGCCGACCCTCGCGCAGCGCGTCGACGAGCGTCAGGAACGAGTCGTCCCCGAGGACCAGGTCGGCCGCCTCGCGTGCCACCGCGGTTCCACTTCCCATTGCCACGCCCACGTCAGCGCCGTTCAGTGCGGGCGCGTCGTTCACGCCGTCACCGGTCACCGCGACGATCCGGCCCGCACGCCGCGCGATCGCCACCAGGCGCCGCTTGTCCGACGGCGTGGAGCGGGCGACGACCTGGAGGTCGGCGATGCCCGCGGCCAGGCGCTCGTCGTCCCACGCCTCGAGGTCGCGCCCAAGAACCACGCGATGCCCGTCGAGCCCCGCCTGGCCGGCGATCGCGGCTGCCGTTGCCGGATGATCGCCGGTGACGACCACGACCTGGATGCCGGCGCCACGCACCTCGCCGAAGGCTTCGGCGATTCCGCCGCGGATGGGGTCTGCGAACCCGATTGCAGCCCGCGTGAGCCATGGCTCGATGCCGTTTCGCGTGGCCAGCACGACCAGGCGCTCGCCGCGGGCCGTCCCGATGTCGACGAGCAAGGCCCAGTCCTCACCGGCAACCGGTCCCCCGGGAGTCGCCATTGGAGCACCGGCAGCCGCCGCGGGCTGGCCGACAAGTGCCAGGATTGCCTCGGGCGCCCCGAGGGCGAATCCCTGGAGCCGGTCACGATCTCGTACGGTCGTCGATGTATAGGGCCGATCGTCGGCCGCCGGAGATGAGGCCACGAGCATTGCGGCGTCCAGCTCCGGATCGCCGCCGAGCGTCTCGATGGCGCGGATGAGCGCGGCGCTGAACGAGCCGACCGCCGCCCCGTCTCCGCGACCCCACGCGTCGTCCTCGGCACGCAGGGCAGCACCCAGGATCGCGAGCCGTTCCGATCGGCCCTCGACCTCGCCGGCGGGCGTTGCGATGGTGGTCACCTCGAGCCGGTTCCTCGTGATCGTCCCCGTCTTGTCGGTGACGACCAGGTCGACTGCGCCCAGCACCTCCTGGGCATTCAGGCGGCGAACGAGGACGCCACGGCGCAGGAGGCGGTAGGCGCCGAGGCCGAGGATGACCGCCAGCAGGATCGGCGGTTCCTCGGGAATGGCCGCGATGGCAGCCGAGATCCCGGCGAGCAGGTTGGCTCCGGCGTCCTGCCCGCGAGCGAACCCGAGGCCGGTCACGATCGCGATCAGGCCGATCGCGACGACGAGAGCGATGCGCACCAGCCGGTCGAGTTCGCGCTGAAGCGGCGAGCGGCGGCGCTCGCCGCCACCGAGCCCGAGCGCAATCCGCCCCAGCTCAGTGGCCGGTCCCGTGGCGATCACGATCCCCTCTCCGCGGCCCGCGATCACGCTGCTCCCCGAGTAGCCCACCGCGCGCCGGTCCGCAAGAGGCGTCCCCGATAAGTCGGCAAGCACCGTGGCCGGTTCGGGCACGGACTCGCCGGTGAGGGCGCTCCGATCGAGCACCAGTCCGTCGCACCGGAGGAAGCGCACGTCCGCCGCGAGCACGTCGCCGCCCCGAACCAGGATGACGTCGCCGGGCACGAGATCGGCCGCGGGCCGTTCGGCCACCCGGCCGTCGCGACGGACACGAGCCGTCGGCGCCGAGGCCTCGCGAAGGGCGTCCAGTGCCCGCTCCGCCCGAATCTCCGTCACCACGTCGGCGCCGATGATTGGCAGCAGCGCGGCCAGGATCAGCAGGCCGTCACGCACTTCGCCGAGGGCGACGGCGCCGATCCCGGCGACCGCGAGGAGCAGGATGAACGGCTCCGTGGCTGCCTCGAACACCGCAGGGAGCGCTCCACGTCGACCCGCAGCCTCGACGGAGTTCGGCCCATGGATGGCGCGTCGTCGGGCGACGTCGTCCGGAGCGAGGCCGACGGAAGGATCCACGACCAACGCCCTCGCCACGGCCTCGGGGGAGCGAGTTTCGGGGCGCTCGAGGTCGCTGTGCGCACGAGCAGCGCCGCCGGACCCGGCGGCGCCAGGATCTGGATCGGGCATCGTCGTCCATGATGGCCGACGGGGGCCACCGGTGCCTGGGCCGAAGGTCATCTATCGATGTCCCGCCCGTCGCACCGTACAATCGGGCCATGAACGCCACCGCCGAGCCATCGCCCATCGTCCCGCTCAAGATCCACGCGGATCGCACCGCGCGAACGCTCGAGATCGGTTGGCAGGACGGCCACGCGACCGTCCACGAGTTCACTCCCCTGCGCTGGCTCTGTCCGTGCGCCCACTGCCGCGGTGAAGCGGGCATGCCGGGCTGGCTGGATTCGGCGCCGACCCTGACGGCCGAACAGACGCGCATGGTCGACATCCAGCTCGTCGGCTCGTACGCCGTCGCCCCGACCTGGGGCGATGGTCACCACACCGGCTATTACACCTACGCCCTGCTCCGTGAGCGCTGCCCGTGCGCCACCTGCGCAGGCCGACGCGCGGCGGCGCCGTCGAACGGTCCCGCGGCGGACCGCCACCCCGACCATGCGGCTACCCAGGAGGACCCCCGATGATCGTCGTCACGACACCCTATGTCGCCGGCATGCGCGTGGCCGAATCCAAAGGCCAGACCTTTGGCCTGGTCGTCCGCAGTCGAGGGATGGTCGGCAACCTTG
>JANNUK010000034.1:0-2913 GCA_031395155.1 Chloroflexota bacterium
ACGAGCCCTCGCTCGGTCTGGCTCCCACGCTCGTGGATCGCGTCTTCGAGCTCGTCGACGAGCTGCACCGCAGCGGGGTCACGATCCTGTTGGTCGAACAGAACGTGCGGCGGACGCTCGAGTTCGCCGACCGCGCCTACCTGCTGCGAACCGGGCGCATGGAAGCCTCTGGTCGACCGTCCGAACTGCGTGCTCTGGTCGATATCGAGAGCGTGTACCTGGGTGGTGGTCCGGCGAAGCCCACAACCGACGACGCCTCGGCCGAGTCCATGGCGCGGCCAGCCGAGGTGGGACCGGGATGACCCCCGAATTCGCGCTCCAGTACCTCATCAACGCCCTGAGCCTCGGGAGCCTGTATGCGCTGATGGCGCTCGGGATGGCGATCGTCTTCGGTGTCCTGCGGCTGGTCAATCTCGCGTACGGCGAGTTGATCATGGTCGCCGGCTACACGCTCTTCGTCCTCAACGACAGTGCGTTGCCGTGGCTCGTCCTCGCCGCGGCGGCCGTCGCCATGGCCATGCTGGCGAGTGTCCTGACCGAGCGCGTCGCCTTCCGGCCGGTACGCGTGAATTCCCTGAACGCGATGCTGATCACCTCCTTCGCCGTCAGCACGCTGCTCCAGAACGCGGCCCTGCTTCTGGTCTCGCCTCGGACGCGCGCGGTCAACGTGCCGAGCTTCCTCTCCCAGAACCTCGATGTGGGCGGCCTCAACGTCTCCATGGCCAACGTCCTGACGATCATCGTGAGCATCGGCCTGTTGTTCGGACTGAACCTCCTCCTGCGGCGCACCACGCTCGGCATCGCACTTCGTGCCGCAGCCGACGACTTCCCGATGACGCGGATGCTCGGGGTTCGTGCCGATCGCGTCATCGCCACGGCGTTCGCCATCAGCGGACTGCTGGCCGGGGTCGTCGGGCTCTTCTGGGTGGCGCGGATCGGCTCGGTCATCCCGACAATCGGCGCCGGGCCGCTCCTGATCGCGCTGATCGCGACGGTCATCGGCGGGATGAGCGGCCTGTCCGGGGCGATCGTCGGCGGCTACCTGCTGGGTGCCCTGACCGTGGGCATGCAGCTGTTGCTCCCGCAGGGCCTGCTCGACTATCGGGACGCGTTCACGTTCGCCATCGTGATCCTCGTCCTGCTTGTCCGACCCCAGGGTCTCATCGCCGGTCGTTCCGCAGCCAGGGTGGGGTGATGAGATCTCTGATTGCCCGCGTGCCGATCCTGATCCGGGGGAATCGCCAGCTGTTGATCCTGGTCGTCCCGATCGCGCTCTTCGCCGTGGTGACCGAACTGGTCGGGGGTACGCTCCTGGGCCGGATTGCGATCGCCTTCTTCATCAACCTGATGGTGGTCCTCAGCCTCCAGGTATTCACCGGGAACTCGGGGCTGCTGTCGTTCGCCCACGTGGGGTTCATGGGGATCGGCGCCTACATCTCGGCGGTGTTGACGATGACGCCGGAGGCCAAGGCCTTCGCCATCCCGGACCTCTACCCGGCACTCGTTCCGGTCACCCTGCCGTTCATTCCGGCGGTCCTGATTGGCGGGCTCGTCGCGTCCCTGGTGGCCGCAGTGGTCACCTTCCCGATCATGCGGCTTCGGGAGGCAGCATCCGTCATCTCGACCTTTGCCCTGCTCGTGATCATCCAGGTGATCCTCGCGCACTGGCACGAACTGACGAACGGGCCGCGTTCCCTCTTCGGGCTCCAGCCCTACACGGACCTGCCGACGGCGGCGCTGTGGGGCGTGATCTTCATCGTGGTCGCCTGGGTCTTCAAGCATTCGTCAATCGGACTCCGTCTGCGAGCCTCGCAGGACAGCGAGCCGGCTGCGCTCACGATCGGCGTCAACGTGGTACGGCTGCGCTGGATCGCGTTCATCGTCAGCGCCTTCATTGCCGGGTTCGCCGGGGGGCTATGGGCGCACTTCGTCACAACGTTCTCGCCGCGCGCCTTCTATCTCATCGAGACCTTCGTCGCGGTGACCATGCTGATCGTCGGAGGACCGCGCACCGTTTCGGGCGCGGTCATCGGAACGGTCATCGTCACGGCCGCGTTCCAGGGCCTTCGGACCATCGAGAACCAGATCAATCTCGAGCGGCTCCTGCCATTCCAGGTCGTGGGCGTGACGGAGATCCTGCTCGCCGTCGTACTGATCGTTGTCCTCACCGTCCGACCCGGTGGCTTGATCGAGGAGCGCGAGATCTTCTCGGGCCCTGGTGGTCCGCTCGAGCCAGACGACCATTCGACCGCGAAGGCACCGCCGTGACGACGGGAGTGACCCCGAGCGTCGAGGCGCTCGGGGCCGATTTCCTCTGGATCGTCTATCACGACTACACGTCGCTGGGGCGCGCGAAGGTGGTCACCCGCGACCGTTTCGCGGAGGCCGTGGAGCGCGGCGTCACGTTCGCCAAGGCGAACTGGAACATCGCCATCGACGACGTACTCATCCCACACCCCGGGTTTGCCGCGGATTCGGGTGACTTCATCGCCCGACCGGACCTCGAGACGCTCGTCCGGCTTCCGCACCGGCCGCGCGTCGCCCAGGCACTCAGCGACCTCCTCGACGAGGACGGCCTGCCGTGGGAAGGCGACCCCCGGGGTCGATTGCGCCACCAGGTCAACGTGTTGGCGAGTCTCGGCCTGACCGCCAGGGTCGCGTTCGAGGCCGAATTCCAGCTCATGCGTCCGGGTGACGACGGCTGGGAACCCGCCGATCGGGGCCGGATGTTCACCGTGGATGAGATCGAGGCTCGCTGGGCATGGTGCGAGCAGCTCCTGGACGGGTTGGGCGCGATGGGTGTCCCGGTCCATCAACTCGGGAAGGAATACGGCGTCGGCCAGTACGAGCTGAGCCTGCTGCCGGCCGACCCGGTGACGGCTGTCGATCGCTACCTCCTTGCCCGACAGTTGG
>JANNUK010000043.1:0-7129 GCA_031395155.1 Chloroflexota bacterium
GGCGACACCTGCACCCGGGCCTGCGGCTTCTGCGCGATCAAGACGGGCCGTCCGACGTGGTTCGACGACGACGAACCGCGACGGGTCGCCGAGGCGGTCACGGCGATGAACCTCGAGCACGTGGTGGTGACGTCGGTGGCGCGTGACGATCTCCCGGATGGCGGCGCCGGCGCCTTCGCCGCGACGATCCGCGAGCTCCGCGACCGCTCCCCGGGGATGGGCGTGGAGGTGCTCATCCCGGATTTCAACGGCGAGGCCCAGTCGCTCCGAACCGTGATGGAGGCGCGGCCCGACATCCACACCCACAACCTGGAGACGGTCCGGCGGCTCCAGAAGCAGGTGCGCAAGCGCGCCCGCTGGGATCGGACGCTTGAGGTCCTCGAGCGGGCGAAGGCGTACGCCGGCGAGATCGGTTACGCCGTCCACACCAAGTCGTCGCTGATGGTCGGGCTCGGCGAGACGCGCGAAGAGATGACCGAGGCGTTCGAAGCGCTGCGCGCGGTCGACACCGACATCCTCACGATCGGCCAGTACCTGCGCCCGACCCTCCAGCACCTGCCGCTGGAGCGCTACTACCACCCCGACGAGTTCGCCGAGATGAAGGCGGAGGCCCTGGCCCTCGGCTTCAGGCACGTCGAGTCAGGGCCGCTGGTTCGCTCCAGCTATCACGCTCGCGACCAGGTCCCCGGCGCCGAACTCAAGCGCCTCCGCCGCGAGGCCACCCTCGACGCCGAGGGCCGCGTGGTTCCCATCGCGAGTTGACCCAACCGCCCCACTCCAGAACCCATCGGTTCCCCCTAGCCAGCCACTCGTTGGCGGCGTACGATGCCGGCCTTCACGACCGATGGACAGGGAGGGATCCGCAGATGCACCAGCAGATTCGCACGTCCCCGGACAACGACAGGCCGTTTCCGGACAAGTTGAAGGCGCGCCTCGACAAGCTCGCGAAGAAGAACGTCAGCATCGAAGGTGTCGCGCCCGAGCCGAACTCGACCCACATCCTGTTTGTCGTCCAGCACCGCGACCTGGAGGACGCACTCGATGCCCTGAGGGAATGGAGCCCGACGCTGCTGCCGGCGTTCACCACCGCGGTCGGGCACCGGGCGGGCGGTCTCGAGCGGATCATTCGCGAGCTGATCGAGGCCGGACTCGCCCCGAGCAGTGTCATCGTCCTGGCCAGCCGCGAGGCCGGGGCCGACGTCCTCGTGTCGATCGGGATCGACCGGCCGATGACGAAGAAGGAGTGGCGAGACCATGGGGGATGGGGCGAACTGGACGACGCAGCGGCCAGCTGACCAGGTCGAGCGTCAGCTGACGCCGCCTAGCGCCAGCTGACCCAGCCGATCTCGATCGGCTCGGCGATCCCGGCCAGCTCCACGGGCTGGGTGGCGCGCGCCGAGCGCATGCCGGCGGCCCGCATGGTCGGTGCCGTGGCAACGATCTCGCCACCCTCGGCGTGAGCAAGCAGACGGGCGGCGAGGTGGACTTCACGGCCGGTGTAGCCGAGGCCTGAGCGAGCCGCCTCGCCGGTGTGGACCGCAACCCGCACCTGCGGCGCAAAACCGGCGGCACGGCGGTGATCGTCGAGCGCACGCTGGATCGCAACGGCGCAACCCATTGCCGGACCGACCGGTGCGAAGGCAACGAAGAACCCGTCGCCCGCGTGATCGATCTCCACGCCACCATGTGCGGCGAACAGGCGCCGCAAGGTCCGGTCGTGCCACCCTCGCATATCGACCCACGCGTCGTCGCCGATGGCCTCGATCAGCGCCGTCGATCCGACGATGTCGGTGAACACGAACGTTCGCGTGGCGCTCCTGTCGGAGCCCGCCGACAGGGTGAGCGTCCCGCTCAGCGGGCCGTCGACGAAGCCCAGGCGCGCCGCCATCGTCGCAGCCTCGATCCGGTTGGCCACGCCAAGCTTCGCGAGGATGTGACTCACATGGGTGCTAGCCGTCTTGGTCGAGATAAACAGCGCCTGTCCGATCTCCCCGTTGGAGCGCCCGGCGGCCACGAGTGACAGGACTTCCCTCTCGCGACCGGACAGGCCGAGTGTCTCGAGGCGGTCACCTCCCGGTCCGCGCATCGCGGGCCGGGCCGTTGCCCCATCACGGGTCGCCGAAGGTTCCGGTTCGATGTTGATTCGCGCCAGCCCCGCGAGTGAGTCGACCGCCGCTCGCAGCGGAGCGTGCTGGCTGCTCGTCACCCCAGCAGCAGCCGCGCGCAGGTCGCGACTCGCCGCAGCCCGGTCGGGTCGACCCATGAGATCCGCCTCGGCGGCACGCCACCAGGCGTAGGCGGCATCGACCGGCCTGTCGAGGTGCGCCCAGGACCCGGCCGCTCGTCGCCATGCTTCCGCGTCGGACGTACCCTCGACCCTGGACCGCTCGGCCGCGGCCACGTCGAGCGTTGTGGCGAGGCCGCGCGTGATCGGGTGACCCATCGCCGACCGGGCAGCAACGAACTCGGTCTGCCTGGCGTCGATCCGCTCGGCCGCCGCGCGGGCCGCGGCGAGCTCGTCCGCATTGCCCGCGACTCGCGCCGCCGCGGCCCGATCGGCCGAGAGGCGGTATCCGAGCGCGAACAGCGGTGCGCTGAGGAAGGCATCGTCTCGGCCCTCGAGGACGGCCAGACCGTCGTCCACGGCGGAGGTTCCCGCCGGGAACTCGCCCGTCCAGGCGCTCAGTTCCGCTTCAGCCGTGCGCAGGTACGCCACGAGATCGAAGTCAACATCCGCGGTGGCCGATCGATCGGCACGCCCCCGTGCCTCCCGGGCAGCCTGGAAGCGACCAGAGGTCGTCTCAAGGCGGATCCGCTCGATCTGGAGATGGAGCGTTCCCTCTCCAGATCGGTCGAGTCGTCGCGCCTCCTCGATGACGGCCTCCGCTTCGGGCGTTCGGCCGAGTCGAAGCAGGATGTCGGCCGCAACGGCCCGAAGGTTGACGCCGTATCGACGCTCGACCCCGGCGCGCTGGGCGGCCGCGACTCCCTCGAAGGCCGCGGCTCGGGCGTCTTCGAGTCGGTCGGCCAGCGACAGGTGGTACGCGAGATTGTGCAGGCCAGCGATCAGCCCGTTGATCGGGTCGTGTTCCCGGGCGATGGCGCAGGCGGCCTCGAGCGCCTCGATTCCGCCATCGATGTCACCGATGCCGACGCGGTCCATGCCAATCATGTCGAGGGCGCGGCCCTCCTCGACCCGCGCCCCGGCCGCCCGGGCGGCGTGGATTGCGGCCTCGCAGACGCCGAGCGACTCCCGGTACCGCCCATCGCCCATGAGCGCGCCCCCGAGTCCGCGCAGCACCCGCGCTCGCTCGACCGACGGCGGCTCCGCAGGTACGAGGTCGACGGCGCGGCGGTGCTCGCGTAGCGCGTCCTCGACGTGACCCGCCAGCCAGCGGTGATACGCGAGGCGGCTGTGCAGCACGCCCGCGACGGCGGGCTCGGTGATTGGGTCCACGAGCGACAGGCCCTCGCGAACGAGCCCCTCGGCCGTCGCGAGCTCGCCCGCAAGGTCGGCCGCCTCCTCGGTCGCGAGGATCAAGGCGATGCGGTCGGCGCCATACGCCCGATCCTTTGGCGGGATGCGATCCCAAAGCTCGAGCGCTCGGCGTCGATGCCTGAAGGCCTCAGCGTGGGCGTAGACTGCCGATGCGGCGTCGGCTGCGAGCAGGGCCGTACCAAAGGCTTCAACCGGTCGGTAAGCCGCCGACCAGTGATGGGCAAGCTCGCCGGCGGCGCCGGCGGGGCTCGGGTCGGCCAGATCCGGATTGTTCGTCAGCGCGATGGCGAGATCCTGGTGAAGCTGCCGTCGCTCACCGGCCAGGAGATCGGACAGGACCACTTCGGCGAGCAGGGCATGTCGGAGGGCAACGCTATCGTCGTCGGGATCGGCGACGACGACGCGCTGATCGATGGCTTCGTGGATGCTGCGCTGGAGGTCGGTCGCGGACAGGCCGGTGACCGCCGCCAGGAGTCGCTCGTCGACCTCGCGTCCTGCGATGGCGAGCGCCCGGACGACCGCGGTCGCTCCTGCCGCGAGGTGTCGTGTGCGTGCGCCGAGCGTCTGTTTCAGGGTCGCCGGCAGGTGGGGTCGGGCATCGGCGCGTGCGCGCGACGCTGCAGCAAGTTCCTCCACGTAGAGCGGGTTGCCGGCGGCTCGCCGGACGATCGACGGCGTCAGGGTCGGATCGGCGGCATCACCGAGGATGCCGCCCACGAGTTCGAGGGTCTCGGTGTTCGTGAGCGGCCCGAGATCGATCCGCTCAGCCGCGGTGTGCTGGACGAGATCCGCCAGCCATGGCTCGACACGCTCGACGGCGGGGTCGTCCGATCTGACCGTGAGGATCAGGGTGGCCCGCTCACGCCCGAGGTTTCTGGCGAGATACGTCAACAGATCGCGCGTGGCGTCGTCCGCCCACTGCACATCCTCGATCACGAACACGGCGGGCGCAGCGGCGCCGATACGGCCGATCAGCCCGATAACGAGTTCGAACAGGCGGGCCTGGTCCGCGCGGTCGCCTCGGGCGTCCCGATCCGGCGATGGGACCCAGGTCGGGTCCAGGTCCGGAACCAGCCGGGCGAGCTCAGGACGAGCCGCCCCGAGCAGGCGGCCGAGCTCTGCAGGCTCGGTGTCACGTGCGAACCGGCGCAGGGCCTCGGCCAGCGGCGCGTAGGGCAGGCCACCGCCCGGGAGGGCCAGGCACCCGCCGGCGAGGATCCGGATCTCGTCCGGAGCGAACCGCGCCAGGAACTGAGCGACGAGCCTCGTCTTGCCGATTCCTGCGTCGCCCGCGACAACGACAAGCTTGGCGCCGTCGTGGACGCTGGCGACAGCCTCGCCGAGTCGCTCAAGTTCCGGGAGTCGGCCGACATAGAGCGGGCTTGAAACGCGTCCCACCATCGGGCGGATGATACGTCCGGCCCATCGGCGCCACGTCAGGGCCGCTGGCGCTGCCCGGACGGGATGCCGGCGCGGGTTTAGGGTCCGTCTCGGCCCGCACACTTCGTGCGGCGGCGAGCATCACGCGAAGCCCGAGGCTCCGAACCATGGCGGCCTCCAGGTCGGTCGGCGGCGAACGCCGTCGATCCAGATTCAGGATCGCCGCGGTACGACGCTCGCACATCGGGCGGCTGCCTGATGCGTGGGACCGACCTACCTGAGCCGTTGCGTTCTCGTCGACCGTCGCGCGTCCGCTAGACTGGCTCGGATGCCCCGACAGCTCTCCCGCAAGACGCCGCTCGCCGAACTCCATTGCCACCTCGGCGGTGCCGTGGCGCCGGCGATCATGTGGGGAATCGCCAACGCCCAGGGGATCAGGCTCCCGACCAAGGACTACTGGGAGTTCCGGGACATGATCACCGTAAACCCGCGGCGGAACCGCTCGTTCGACGGGTATCTCCAGCTCTTCCACCTGACCGAGCTCATCCAGAGCTCGCCGCTGGCGGTTGAGCGGTCTGTCTACGAAGTGGTGGGCGGGGCGTATCGGAAGAACAACGTCACGACGATGGAGCTTCGCTTCAACCCGATGAAGCGGAACCGGGGCGGCGAGCAGGACCTCGACCACATCATCGCGGCCGCCGTGCGCGGCATGGACCGGGCGATGCTCGAGTACCCCGTGAAGCCTGGCCTGATCCTCTGTCTCGATCGCGCGTTCCCGTACGAACTCAACGAGATCATCATGGAGAAAGCGATCGTCTGGCGCGATCGCGGGGTCGTCGGGATCGATATCGCCGGCCCCGAATCGGCCACCTTCCGCGTTGCCGACTACCGCAAGCTGTTCCGCCGCGCCCGTCGATACGGCCTCGGGTTGACGATCCACACTGGCGAATCCGGTCCGATCGACGAGGTGGCCCGCGTCGTCGAGCTGCTCGAGCCCGACCGAATCGGGCACGGGGTCAAGGCCGCCTACGACCCGCGGGCGATGGCGATGATCCGCGAACGAGGGATTGTGCTCGAGATCTGCCCGACCTCCAACCTGAATACGCGCGTGGTCTCAGGCTGGGAAGAGTTCCGCTGGATCTTCGATACCTTCCGGCGCAACGAGGTCCGCTTCACGATCAGCACGGATGGCCCCGAGATGCTCAAGACCTACATCCGCGACGAGATGGCAGCCCTCGGTCGCCTGGGGATCCTGTCGATCGAGGACCAGGAGCTGGCCGCGAGCACGGCCCTCGCCGCGTCGTTCGTCCCCAATGTCTCGGACGTTCCGGCTCGCGTGTTCCCGCCAGCGTCGCGCGTGGCCGTCGAGCGCGAGGAAGCCTAGCCCGCGTCTGTGGCGCGTCGGTTCAGTGCGACCCGCTCTCCCGGATCCGGTAGGTGCAGCAGCGGTCGCCGGCTACGATGTGCGACTCGCGCTCCACGCTGGCACCGAGCACCTGGCGGAAGAGATCGAGCTCGGCCGCGCATGCCGCCGGCTCGCCCTTGGCGACGTGGAAGATCGCGCAGTTGTGCTCGTTGAGGCGGATCGCCCCGTCCACGCCGACCGACGTTGAAGCCAGGTAGCCCAGCTCGTCCTGGATGACTGCGAGCGCCCGCACCCGGTCCACCAGCGGTGCATCGGGAGCGAGGCGCTCGTCGATCTGCTGGCGCACGCGGTCACCCATCTGTCGCCGACGGGCGGCAAATACCTGCTCGATCAGATCGTCCCCGCCCACCGCCTCGATGGCCGCGATGAGCCCGGCAGCCAGCCCGTCGTAGTTGGCCGGGAACAGCTCCTGGGCGTCGGGCGTGATGTCGTACACGTGGCGGGGTCGACCGACGCCGTGACGGACGGTCCTGTGCTCGACAAGTTGGGCCACTTCGAGGGCTCGAAGTTGCTGCAGGACGCCCGTTCGGCTCGCGTCCAGCGCGCCGGCGATCTCATCGGGCGATCCGGGGCCGTCGCGCCGGAGACGAACGAGGATGGCGCGGCGGAGCGCCGATGGCGAGGCGAGCCCGACGGCGTGGCCGTTCGTCATCGACGCGGCGAGCGCGCGCACGTGGGCATGCCCCGGGACGTCGTTCATGTCGGGCATGTCAGGGAGGCTAGCACGGAGCGCGCTGGGTCGCCCTGATGGTGGCGCCCTGCCGAGCGGCGACGGCAGCCGCCGCGGTCCCGGATGGTACGCTCGGGACCATGGACTACGACCT
>JANNUK010000051.1:0-3300 GCA_031395155.1 Chloroflexota bacterium
TGACCAGGTTGATCCGTTGAAGGCCGTCAGGGGCCGGCCAACTGCGCGATAACGTTCCTCCGGCGGTCATCTGCAAAGAATCGGGCCCCGATGCCGTCCATGTGGGCATCCGGCGCCAGCGGCCTTCCCTGACAATGGCACGACCCGCGCAGGGACGGCCTGGACGGCGCCGACCCGGCTCTGGCGGTGGCGCACGGGGTGCACGTGGCGCACGGGGTGCACGGGGTGCACGGGGCGCACGGGGTGCACCGGCCTTGCCCGGAGCGTGGGACGCGCTATGCAGGGCGGCGCGCTGCGCGCACAATGCCCGGTGAGCCCCTGGGGGCGTTCCGAGACCCTGAAAACCCGGAGCCGGAGTGAGGCCGCACGGCTGCCCGGCCGATCGAGCGGAGGAACTCAACCGTGACCGACACCCTCGAGGGAGTCAAGACGTATCAGCAGTTCATCGGTGGCGAATTCGTCGACAGCGCCAGCGGGCGCACGATGGATGTCATCAACCCGGCCGACGACCGGGTCATCGCCAAGGTTCCCGCGAGCGACACCGAGGACGTCGACCGCGCCGTCGACGCGGCGGCGACCGCCTTCGGCTCCTGGCAGCACTCCACGCCCCAGGATCGGAGCCTGCTCCTCCTGAAGCTGGCCGACGCCCTCGAAGCGCGCGCCGACGAGTTCGGCCGCCTCGAGAGCAGCAATGCCGGCAAGCCGGTCGGGGCGGCGATCGATGAGATGGCCGTCAGCGTGGACCTGTTCCGCTTCTTCGCCGGCGCAGCGCGCGTCATGGAGGGCAAGGCCGCGGGCGAGTATCTCGCCGGGCACACCTCGATGATCCGCCGCGAACCGGTCGGGGTCGTGGCATCGATCGCACCCTGGAACTACCCGCTCTACATGGCCGCATGGAAGCTGGGACCCGCCCTTGCCACCGGCAACACGGTCGTCCTGAAGCCCTCCGCGCGGACGCCGCTGACGGCCCTCGCCTTCGGCGAGCTGCTCGCCGGGATCTTTCCCCCGGGCGTGGTCAACGTCCTGAGCGGCACGGGCGCCGACATCGGTGACGCCCTCGTCGGCCACCCCAAGGTGCGGATGATCTCGATCACCGGCGACACCGACACCGGCAAGCGCATCGCACGGATCGCGGCCGATTCGGTCAAGCGGCTCCATCTCGAACTCGGCGGCAAGGCCCCGGTCATCGTGTTCGACGATGCCGACGTCGACGCCGTTGCCGAGACGATCAAGTCGGCCGGTTACTGGAACAGCGGGCAGGACTGTACCGCCGCGTGCCGGGTCATCGCCGGGCCAAAGGTCTACGACGCCTTCGTCGCGAAGCTGTCCGACCAGGTCCGGACGATCAAGTGGGGCAATCCAGCCGAGGCCGACGACCTCGACATGGGATCGCTCATCGCGCAGGGCCACGCCGACAAGGTCCAGCAGATGGTCGATCGCGCCCGCGAGGGTGCCGAGGTGGTGGTCGGGGGCACGCGCCCCGAGCGTGCCGGCGCCTATTACGAGCCGACCGTCATTGCCGGCCCGGATCAGAAATCCGAGATCATCCAGGACGAGGTCTTCGGACCGGTCGTCACGGTCCAGCGCTTCACGGACGAGGAGCAGGCGATCCTCTGGGCCAACGACGTGCGCTTTGGCCTGGCGGCGTCGGTGTTCACCAACGACATTGGGCGCGCGATGCGTGTTTCCAAGGCCATCCAGTTCGGAACGGTCTGGATCAACGAACACTTCACCCTTGTCTCCGAGATGCCGCACGGCGGCTTCAAGGAGTCGGGTTACGGCAAGGACGGCTCGATGTACGCGCTCGAGGACTACACGGTCGTCAAGCACGTCATGCTGAAGCACTGAGTCGAAACCTGAACACCGCTGCCCATGCGCGCGGCCGGCGGCTAAGGCCGGCGGCGGCTCGATTCCGTCTCGTGGCCGGCATGGGCTGGTGACGGCGCAGCTCTTCGAGCGCAGCGTCCTCGGGCGCGCGATCGCGATGCTCGACGCGGATTGGCTCGGCGAACAACGCTGGTTCGGTGGGAAGGGACGCGCGATCGCGGGCTTCAAGCTCGCCCATGCGTTCGTCCTCGACGAACGGTCGGTGCTGGCCTTCGTCGATGTCTCGTTCCGGGATGGGACCCGGTCCCGGATCTCGATGCCGTTCGTGGCCGATTCGGTTGGCGCAGCAATGGCCCGGGGGTTACGCGTGGCCGAGCCCGGGGACGGCGCATGGCGCGCGCTCGCGGTCGCTGTGCTCGAGGGGCGGGTGATCCCGGCAATCACCCCCGACGCCGGCAAACCTGCCGCGGTAGATTCTCCTGCGACCACCTCCGCCGCGCTGGTCTGCCGCCCAGCCGCCCGGGCCGGCGCGCTCCTGGATCTCGGGTTCGGCGAGCCGTCCCCGGGGACCGAGCGTCCGCTGGGGGTCGACCAGTCGAACACATCGGTCGTCCTCGCCGAACGCATCGTCCTGAAAGCGTTCCGCGGCATCAAACCCGGCCTTGAACCGGACCTCGAGCTGACCGCCTTCCTGTCCGAGGAGGCCGGCTTCGGTGCCGTCCCGTCGCTTGCCGGTTCGGTCGAACTGGTTACGGCCGCCGATGGGGTCGCGACGGTGGCGCTGCTCACCGAGTACGTCGCCGACGCGGTCGACGGTTATGAATCCACCGTCGAGACGCTGACCGGTTGGCTCCTCGCGCCGGGCGCCGTGACCGTGGAGTTCGCCACCGAGGACGCCGAGGATCTGGGCTTCCTCACGGCGGCCCTGCATGCCGCGCTGCTCTCCAAGCCGCGAGTCGAGGGCTTCGACGTCCGGCCGGCCTCGCGAGACGAGCTGCGCCGCTGGCGCGTCGAGGCGGAGGCCGGCCTGGAGCGGGCAATCGAGATCACGCAGGGCCACGCCCGCGACCGGCTGCGCGCCGCCGCGCCCTTCATCGCCGACCGGTTCACGGTCTACGAGGCGAGCACGGGGGCGCCGCTGGTCGCCCGCGTCCACGGTGATTACCACCTCGGACAGGTGATGCGCTCCCCCGACGGCTGGCGGATCATCGATTTCGAAGGTGAGCCGACGCGCGCACTCGATGAGCGTCGGCGCCACGCGTCGCCGCTCCGCGACGTTGCCTCGATGTTGCGCTCGCTGCACCACGTCGGGCTGTCGGCGTTCGCGCGGGCAGAGGAACGTAACGGCGGGCCCCTCGAGTCGCCCGGGCTCGACCTGGAGGGATGGCTGCGCCGGTCACGGGAACGGTTCCTGTCCGGATACCGGCTTGGGCTCCGCCGGGCGGGTACGGCGCTGGCCATCGACGTCGAGCT
>JANNUK010000074.1:0-2550 GCA_031395155.1 Chloroflexota bacterium
TCCGGCCGAGCCCACGCCGGCGGCCGCGAACGACGTGGCGACCGCTCCGCCGACGGCGGCCCAGACCACTGCCGCGATGATGCGCCCGCGACTCCCGGCACGATCACCCCCGCCGGATCGAGCCTCGCGGTAGGCGACGATCCCGGCGACCACGAGCACGGCTACCCCAACCACGAGCGGCAGTGCGACGGTGAAGCCCGGATCGACCGGATGGCTCAGTGAGTAGGGCAGGAAGACCGCGTTCATGAGCAGGAACAGGACCCCCGGCACGAGCGCGACGATCCAGAACCGCGGCCGTGCCGGCGCGGCGCGCCAGAACGTGGCGAGCGCCGCCGCGACCGCGAAGGCGACAGCGAAGGCGCCCACGATGGGCAGGAATGCCGCGGCCTCCGGTGAATCGAGATTGGGGGCGATGAACAGGATGATCGAGTAGATGAAGATCACGACGAGCACCCAGTACGTCGCTGCGTAGAGCCGCATCGAGAACGTCCGCGCCATAGCCCACCTCCGTCTCCCGCGGGCTTGAATCCCGCGTCGAGCCCGGCCAATCTACGCGGACGCCAGATTCGGTTCTATCCGTCGACCGACGTAATCGCTGCGGTTCCCGTACGTAATCAGCCGGCCGGTCGCTCGTCCGTGGGGCGCTCCTCACCCGGTCCCGCTCCCTGCTCGGCGACGTAGCGGGCCAGCCCCACCCGGGACGCCAGGCCGAGCCTCGCGTACATGCGGTCCAGGTGCGTGCTGACGGTCCTGGGGCTGATGACCAGTCGTTCGGCGATCTGGCGGTTCGTTAGCCCGTCGCCGACGAGCCGCGCGACCTCCAGCTCACGTTCGCTCAGCGGTCCGCCGCCGCGACGGCGGACCGGCGGCGTCGGACGGACACCGAGCTCACGCAGGAGGGCGCGAGCCCGATCGACGTGTCGCCTCGCACCCAGTTGGTCGAAGGTCTCCAGGGAAGCGCGTGCCGCCGTGACCGCCTCCACCCGCTGCCCTGCATCCGCGCCTGTCGCCCACTCGAGACGCGCCCGGGCGGTCTCGTAGGGCATGTCCAATGTCCTGAACGCTTCCACCGCGGCAGCCAGCGCCGATGACGCGATTCCTGCGTCTCCGAGCGCCCGGTGGGCGAGACCCTCGACCCAGACGGCCAGTGCGGCCGCCAGAGGGTTTCCGGCCCGGCCGGCCTCGGCGACATCTGTGGCTGTGGCCAGCGCGCCCCACGGGTCGTCGGCCCCGACCTGCGCTTCGCCGCGCAGCGCGAGCGTCTGCGGCAACAGGCCGATCAGCGCGACCGATGGCGACCGAGCGAGCGCGCTCGCGAGCTCGGTGGCGCGGACCGCCTCGCCGAGCTCGAGCGACAACAGCACCTCGGCGAGGCTCGTGACGTTGAAGATGTTGCGGTCCGACACGTCCCCGCCGCCGAAGGCTGAGACGGCCTCGTCGATGCACGCCTGCGCCTCTCGGACGTCGCCACGGAGCGTGAGGACGATGGCTCGGACACTGAGCGCACCAGCGACCTGTCGCGGAGTGTCGAGTCGCCGAGCAAGCGCGAGCGTGTCGGCGCTCCCCGACAGCGCATCGTTCCATGCCCCAGCCCGCAGGTCGGCGTTGATCAGATGGGTTCGGGAAGAGAGCTCCAGAGTCGGCGCCCCGAGTCGTCGCGCGACTACCATGCCGGCCGCGGCGTGACGATGCTGGGCGCGGTGGTCGCCCACCGAGTAGGCCAACATGGCGAGCGCGTTGTGCGCTCGCTGGGCGAGCAGGAACTCCCCGGCGGTTTCGGCCGCGGCCAGGGCTCCGGTCAGTGCAGCCCGAGCGTCGGTGTATCGGCCGGGGATGAAATCGAGGAACGCCGTCGCCAGGTCGGCCTCGATCGAGGCGCGGACGGAACCAAGCTTCGCGGCCAGGTGCCTGAGATCCGCCGCGGCCGCGGCGAACCCGTCCACATCGCCCAGCCGACCGGCCACGACGAGCCTGGCCTGATGGAGATCCGCCAGTTCCTGCGAGGGCTCGCTTCCGGCAAGAGCGGCCAGGCCCGCCGACAGGTGAGACCGGGCGACCTCGAATTGGCCGCGGTCCCACTCCGCCATGCCCAGGAGTCGACGGACGCGGGCGATGCCAAACAGATCGCCTGCTCGTTGATACTCGCCGCACGCCTCGGTCCAGACGCTGATGGCGGCGGCGCCCTCCCCGACTCGTTCCCACGCCTCTCCGAGGTGTTCCAGCAGCCACGGAAGGACCTCGCCGCGCCGGCCCTCGCGGACGATCGCGAGCGCCGCGCCGAAGTGGCGAGCCGCCGCCTCGTGGGCGCCCAGGGCGCTGGCTCGCTCCCCGGCGCCGATGGCTACCTCGAGGGCCCGGTCCGGGTCAAGGAGTGAACCGGCTCCTCGATAGTGGGGCGCCAGCTCCTCGAATACGCCCGGACGGTCGCGCTCGATCGCCGTCGCGAGGGCGGCGTGGATGCGCCGGCGGTGCGCGTCCGCCATCGAGTGATCTGCGATCTCGCCGATCATCGGATGGGTGATCCGGTACGTCACCTCCCGACCCCCGTCT
>JANNUK010000092.1:0-3241 GCA_031395155.1 Chloroflexota bacterium
GGCCGAGCGCGTAGGTCGCGGCCAATGACTCGCCGCTCGCCCCGAATCGGCTGCCCGAGATCCGCCCTGCGCCGGGCAGCTCGAAGCCGCCGACGACCAACTGGAACGATCCGATCGCGATGAGCAGGAGGCCGGCGATGATGGACAGTTCGGCTCGGCGCTCCAGGAACAGGCTGCCGATGGCGCCGAGACCGAGGCCCAGCGGGATGAACAGGGTCAGGAGCCCAAGATAGAAGACACCCGTCCGCAGGACCAGTTTCCCACGCGACGGGAAGGCGTACGCGAAGAAGGCGGGCAGGAGCAGCGCGGAGCACGGGCTCAGCAGTGACAGCACACCGCCGGCGAAGGCGACCAGCGCTTCGATGCCCATCGTCGAGATCGGCTTACTGGTTCGCGAGGGCCGCGTCGATCGCGGTCGCGAAGACCTCGAACGGCTGGGCGCCGACGATCCGCTGATCGCCGATCACGAACGTCGGCGTGCCGTTGAACCCGTTCCGGCGGACCTCGGCGAAGTCGGCCTGGACGGCGCCGCCGTACCGGTCGGCATCCACGCAGGCATGGAACGCAGTCGGCTCGAGGCCCAAGGCGTCACCGAACCCCTTCAGGCGGTCCTTGGAGAACGCCCCGGCGTTCTCGCCGGCCTGGTTCTGAAAGAGCGTATCGTGGAACTCCCAGAACTGACCCTGGTCTCCGGCGCACCGGGCGGCGTTCGCGGCATCGCGCGACTCCTGGCCGAACCACGCGAAGTCGTACCACGCGAGGCGGGCGAGGCCGGTGTCGATGTAGGCCGCCCGGATCTGTGGCTCAATCGATCGAGCGAACGCTCCGCACGAGGGGCACTGGAAGTCGCCGTATTCGCGGATGAGGACGGGCGCCGTCGACTCGCCGAGGACCGGCCGCGTGGCTTTGACGTCGCTGGCGGTGGACGGACTCGTGACGGCAAGGGCCACGATGGCGATCGCCGCCAGTCCGGCCACGAGGAAGAACGAAGGGAGCGCCCACGTGCGCAGGCGACTGGATTGGCTGGTCCGTCGCTCCTGCCGGCGAGGCCTGGGACGGTTGGTCGCGGTCGTCGGCGGACCGTCGGCCGGCGCTTGGCGGCGAGTCTGGGCGCGCCTGCTCATGGGGCGTCTCCTGCGATCGCGATGACGGCGGTGTAGCGAAGGGTCCCGTCCCGGACAGCCGCGTGAACGGCGTCGATGACGTCCCGGGCCAGCTCGGGCGTGGGCATCCCGTCGGATCCCTGGATCACGGGGCCGATCAGGCTGGCAATGTCCAGCCCCAGATCCCGGGCCGCGAGGCGCACGACCGCGAGGCGTGCCTCGATGCGGTCGATGAGGGCGAGGATCGACGCGGATCGGTCCCAGCGACCGGTGATCCGAAACCCGGCTTCGGGGAGTCGCGCCTCGATCTCGCCGGGACGCCAGGCATCCGTGACGCACAGCGCGGCACCGATGATCCAATGGCCGAGCTCCGGGATCGGCTCACCCTCGACCTCGACGTCGCTCAGGAGGAGGGTGCCGCCTGGTCGTAGCACGCGGGCGACCTCGGTCAGCGCCGCGGGCCGATCCACGGTGGACAGGACGCACTCGGCCAGGACGGCCTCGAAGGTGCCGCCGTCGAACGGAAGGTCCGGGAGGCTGGCGGTGGACCAATGGACACGCGCGTCTCCCGCGCGCGCCATGGCGCGGGCGATGACGGGACCGCTGGCGTCCACCCCGTCCACGCGAAGAGCGAATTCCGTCGCGGCAACCTGCGCGCTGGCCCCCAGGCCACACCCGACGTCGAGCAGGCGCGCCCCCGGCTCGATCCGCGACGACCGAAGGAGGTCGCGCGTGCCCTCGAGGCCTCCGGGATGGAAGGAGTCGCCGACCAGCAACTCCGCCAGGGGGCTGCCGTAGATGGTCGAGCAGCAGGCGACCACCGCACGCGCCGGCTCCGTCGTCACGGTGTGCCGTCCAGCACGGGGATCGCCCGACCGCCCCGACGTCGCGCGGCCAACCGCTGCCGCGTTTCCTCGCGGTAGCCGACCGTGTTGTAGGTGCAGAACGGGATCATCCGGCCGTCGTCCTGGAGGATCCCGATGCAGCACTTCATCGCTTTCTTGACGTCGAACGTCCACGGATCGAGGAAATCGCGCAGCTGGACCATGAAGATCCGCCGGGCGAGATCGGTCAGGGCCGGCAGGTCCAGATCGCAGGCGGCGCAGATGAACGCCTCTGACTGGGTGTCGCCGGGGACCGAGCCCGCCGACCAGAGACCCTCGAGGGCGTGCAGCACGTCCCGATCGATGCCTGGCACGGAGCGGTTCGTGATGTAGTCGAGGTACTGGTCGACCTCGAGGATGCGCGGCAGGGGAATGACCTCGCCGTCGTCGCCGAGATACGCATACGTCACCGAGCTGCAGGTGGGGAAGCAGCACGGGATCGGGACGAAGTCGCTGGATCGGAACGTCCCGTCCGGGTGCGCGTCCAGCCCCCGGAGGACGTCGGGGATCGTCATCCGACGGAGCGGATCGTGATCGGGATGTCGACCGCTGTGGGTTACCGGCTGGAACATCACGCCGCGGACGGCGGGATGGCGCAGTCCGAACTCGACGATGGCCCCGGCCTCATGCTCATTGACGTCGCGCTCGATGGCGGCGACCAGGATAACGTGTAGGTCGGCCTCGGCCAGGCGGTCCAACGCCCGCAGCTTCGTCGCCAGGAGCGACTCGCCGCGGATGACCTGGTAGGTCTCGTCGGTCAGGCCATCGAACTGGAGGTAGATGAGCGGCCGGAGCGCGGCGAACCGCGCGAACCACTCCGGATCATCAGCGATCCGCAGCCCATTGGTGTTGACCATCACGTAGCGGATATCGCGCTGCTGTGCCGCCGCGATCATCTCCAGCAGGTCGGGGTGGATGGTCGGTTCACCGCCCGAGAACTGGACGACCTCGGGATGTCCCTCCAGTTCAACGAAGCGATCGAGCATTCCCTCGACCTCGGGGAGGGTCAGGTTGAAGCCGGCGCCGGCGTTCGCGAAGCACACCGGGCAGTCCAGGTTGCACGCGCTGTTCACCTCGACGAGCGCCAGGCAGGTGTGCTGGCGATGCTCAGGGCAGAGCCCGCAATCCAGCGGGCAACCCTTCAAGACTTCCGTCGAGATGCGGGCGGGTGCCTGGCCGGGCTTGTTGTACTTCGCCTGGTCCACGTAGGCGCGGGCATCGGCGTAGATCAGGCCCTCGAACCAGCCGTGGTCG
>JANNUK010000110.1:0-2781 GCA_031395155.1 Chloroflexota bacterium
GAAGCCCGAAGTAGGCGTCCACGCCGGCAGCAGCGAACCGCTCGCGCAACCGGGCGAGGCGCGCCGGGCGCGCGGCCCGATCGGCCTCCTGCCAGCGAACCAGATCGTCGGCCGTCGGCGGGCCCGCGAAGTCCGCCGGCACCGGCTGCGCCCGCCCCTCGATCACAGGTAGCCGTACTTCCGGAGGTTCGCCTCGTGGTCGGCGAGGGTCTTGGCGAACGCGTGTCTGCCCGCACCATCCGGAATCGCGACGAAGTACAGGTACCCGCCGTCGAGTTCCGTATCCGGCGCGAGGGCGGCCTCGATTGATTTGAGACTCGGCGTACAGATGGGACCCGGGATCAGGCCGCCCGTCTGATAGGTCTGGTAGCCCTGGAGCTCGGGAGACACGTCCACGCCGGCCAGGGCCCGCCCGGGTGGATTCCAGAACGAGTACAGCTGCCACTGGTCGAATGGAAGGTCGGCGAGGGCCAGCTGATCGATCGCGTAGAAGACCGTCGGATCAGCGTTGAGGATCTTGGCCGTGCCGCGCAGGCCGTTCAGCCGGTTCTGATACACCCCGGCGATGATCGGTCGCTCCTCGTCGAGGACGGCCTCGCGCTCCACGATCGAGGCGAGCGTGAGGACCTCGTAGAACGACAGTCCGCGGCTGTCCGGGACGATCACGAGATCACCCACCACCTCGTGGAACTTGCCGAGCATTGCCCGGACCAGGTCCTCTGCGGTGGTCACCGATGCGGTGCCGCCCCCGGCGTCGACGATCAGCGTGTAGGTCGCCGGATACAGGTAGCCCTCCAGCGATCGACCCTCCGGGAGGTCCAGCCACAGGTAGTCGCCCAGGAGGGTTGGCGGAGGGTTCGTGGCAAGCTCGTAAAAGGCCTGCGGATCCACCCTGGACGGCACCGTCTGGAGGAGGGCCGTCATCTGCTCGATCCGCAGCCCCTCGCGGAAGGTCACGACCTCCGTCGAGATCTGGATGGGAGCCCCGAGCAGGGCCTGGGTCACCTCGTCCACCGTCATGTTGTGGTGCAGCAGGTAGTGGCCGGCCTTGAGTTTCGGGTTCAAGTCGGTTTCGATGGCATGGAAGAGGAAGGCGCGCTCGCTCACGATAAAGGCGCCGCCGAGGAGGCGGGGTGCCAACGTGACGGCAGTGTCGCCGAGCGCGACCTCGAACTCGACGCCCTTGGAGTCGCCGCCCGCGGGATCCTTCAACGCGGTGCCCAGGTCCTCGCGAACGAGGTCGCCGACAAAGGGAATTCGAAGTGAACCGGGGTTGTCCCAGGCCCAGTCGACAATCGCCGAGCGAACGATCGGGCGGAGGACGGTGAACATCGTCCCGACCACGAGGGCGGCCAACACCAGCGCAAAGAGCAGGAAGCGCAGCACGCCATGCCCGCCGCCTCCGTTGGATCCCCGGCCTCGACCGGACCGGCCGTTGGAACTGCGTCGCCAGTCCGGCTCGTAGCGACCCGGATCGCGTCGCGGGTTGGACGGTTCACGGCGGATACCGACGTCCGGTTGAACCGCGTCGTCGTAGCTCCCCGGATCCAGAGGCCGGGCCTGGGGTCGATCGTTCGGACGGCCGGCGCCGCGGAAGGTCATCGGGCGTCTCCGGTCATTCGGGCATCCAACTCGTCCTGAAGGATGATTGCCGCGGCCACCCGGTCCACCTTGGCCCGGTGGGCATCGCGTTGGACTTTTGTCGGCGGTCCACCCGAGCGACCGCGCTTCATGGGGCCGAGTCGGCGTTCGGCCTCGTGGCTGGACAGGCGTTCGTCACGCCAGGCGATCGGCAGGCCGAGCGCAGGAGCAACTGATTCGACCCACGCCCGCGTGGCCGCGGCCTGGGAACCCTCGATCCCCGACGCCTCGAGCGGAAGGCCCACGATGAGCTCGTCGACGCGATGTTCGCTGACGATTCGCGCCAGGGCGTCCGCATCGGCGACCGGCGACGCTGCGCGGCGCAACGTCCGCAGGGGCATGGCGCGGCCGCCATCGCGATCCGCCAGGGCCAGTCCGATCCGCCGCTCCCCCACGTCGATGCCGAGCAGCGTCGTCATGACGTCATGGCCGTCACGGGGTCACCGCCACCGGATCGCCGATCGTGAGCGTCACCCGGCCATCCATCCCCGGGATCGAGATCGCCCAGTCGGGCCAGACGACGACACTCGCCACGCCGTCCGCCTCGAGCCTGGCCCGTGCTTCGCGCACCGGCAGCCCGAGGATCCCTGCCTTCAGGGCCTCCGCGTCCAGCGTCCGCACACGCAAGGCCTGGGCCGTCACCGGAAAACGCACGAGCTCGCCGTCGATGGACGGGTCACCTACCGTGATCTGCACCGAATCGGCGACGAGCACGTCCGGGATCACGATGCTCCCCAGGAGCTGCGTTTCCGCGAGGGCCCGGATCGGCCCGGTGTCGACCACGATCACCGTCCCCGTCGCACTCAACCCGAGGTCGAACGAGGCGACCTCCTGGCCGACGAACGTTGCAGGATCGACCGTCGGGACAAGTTCGCCGAGTTTCGCGGTTTCGTCGAACACGGTGGCGCCGGCGGGCGCCTCGACCGGATCGGCAATACGGGTGACGAATTCGGTGCTGGCGGCCGCACTCAGCGCGTCGAGCGCTCCGTCGACATCCGCCTGAAGGATCTTTGGAAACTCGGTTTCGGATCCCCCGCTCGTCGGCTCCGCGTTGGTCACTCGAAGCAAGATCGGATCGTAACCGGCGGGGATCTTGGTGATCGTGCCTGCGTCAACGTTGCTCTGTGAGCCGCTCGTCAC
>JANNUK010000135.1:0-3806 GCA_031395155.1 Chloroflexota bacterium
CCCACGCCTTCAAGGGCGATCCGCTCATTGGCCAGCCCGGCCTTGCGCGCGACCGCCCATTCTCCGCGGGAGACGACGCTGGCGCCGAATCCGTGCGTGGTCACGCGGGCGACGATCGGCGCGACATCGTTCGCCTTGACCGAGAACATCCGGATCCACGGATCCGGAAACGCCTCGCGGACCGCGGCCGCAGCGCTTGCCAGCCCGGTCACATCGGTGGCGTACAGCGGGGTCCCGAATCGTCGCGCCGCGCGCCGCAGCGCGTCGGCGATCGGTGGCAGTCGGTCGACCGTATCCGCGACCGCTGTCACGCGCGCGACGAGTTCGGAGGTCGATCGATCGTGTGCAGCGACGCTACATCACGATCTTTCGGCCCATGTTGACCATCGACAGCCCGGTCGACACGAGGCTGATGACCACCGAACCGAGCAGGGCACCGATGACCACGTCGGCCGTGATGTCCGGCGGGAAGGTGGCGATCCGGAAACCCAGCGCGAACTGGTCCGAAACGAAGGCGACGAGGAGCAACATGGCTGCGTTGATCACGAACGCCACGAGTCCCAGGGTCATGATCGTGATCGGGAAGGCGAGGAGTTTGACGATCGGCTTCAGGTAGCTGTTGACGAGCGCAAGGATCAGCGCCACGGCGCCGAGCTTCCACCAGTCATCGCCGAAGTCGAACGTGAGCTGGGGCACGATCTGGATCGCGATATACACGCCCACCGCGTTGATCGCGACCTTGATGGCGAGATCGGTCATCGACACATCTCCCTGCGAGGTCCTGCCCGCCCCGAATCGGCAAAGCCGACGGGGCGTCGCTCCCGATGATGCCAGATGCGTCCAGCCCCGCGGGCGGCGACCCCGCGTCAGCGCAGAAGGAAGCCGGTCCCGAGCGGGTCGCGCGGATCCAGGACGAACTCGTGGCTGCCCGTGCGATAGGCCGACCCTTCGACCTCTGTGACCACCGTCGCCCGCCCCCCGATCGACGGTCCATCGGCAACTGCCCAGCCGTGGAACATGGAGTCCACGATCGAACGATGACGAAGCGTCGCGCCCCGACGGAGTTCGCCGGACGCATCCAGGAGGACGAGGCGAGCCGACGTCCCGCTGCCGCACGGCGAGCGGTCGACTTCGCCGTCGGCGAAGACAGTGACGTTGCGCTGGACGAGGTCCGCGCCGTCCTCATTGGGCTCGGACTGCCAGAAGATCACGCCGTAGATGCCGCGCAGCTCAGGCTCGTCGGGGTGGACCACGTCCAGGGCCGCCTCGAGTGCCGGGCGCAGCTCCCGTTGCAGGGCGATGAGCGCGGGGAGGCTGGCGCGAGACACGTCGAGGCCGATGGCGCGGGCATCGACCGATCCGTAGAACGCGCCGCCGAACGCGACGTCCACGGTCACGTCGCCGCGGCTCGTCGAGACAGTCACGGCGCTGGCCAGGACGAAGGACGGCACATTGCGAAATCGGACGGCTTCGACGCGGGGCGGGGAGCCCGGCGCCTCGTCGTCAGACTCGTGGCGGGCGACGCACGCCAGCCGTCCCGACGGCACGTCCACGGTGACGTGCGTTTCGGTCCCCTCGGTGGTCGCCGGGAGCCGTCCCGTTTCCAGCGCCCAGGTGACGAGGGCGATCGTGCCGTGCCCGCAGGCCGTCGAATACCCCTCGTTGTGGAAGAAGATGACCCCCAGGTCCGCGCCGTCGTCGTTCGGTGGGACGACATAGGCGCCGTACATGTCGGCGTGGCCGCGCGGTTCGTCGATGATCAGGTGACGGACATCGTCGAGGTTGTCCCGAACCCAGCGCCGGCGCTCCAGGACGGTTCGACCGGGGATCTCGGGAATGCCGTCGACGACGATCCGAAAGGGTTCGCCACCCGTGTGGTAGTCGGCGGTTCGGATGGTGTTCACGAGCTTTCCGCCGCCACCGGCGTCGAGCCACCCGCCCGGAGCAACCCCTCGAGCCGCGCCTTCACGCCAGGCCAGTCTTCGATCGTGACGCTGTACCACGCCGAGTGACGGAGTGGCCCGTCCGGCATGATCATGTGGTTCCGGAAGACGCCTTCGAGCACCGCTCCGATGCCGAGGAGGGCGGCGCGGGAGCGCTCGTTGCGCGAATCCGTCTTGAATTCGACCCGATTCGCGCCGAGCGTCTCGAACGCGTGGGTCAGTTGGAGGAGCTTTGCCTCGCGGTTTGCGCCCGTGCGCTGGGCAACGGTCGCCAGCCAGGTCCAGCCGATCTCGAGGCGCCGATTCTCGGGCGAGATGTTCAGGAAGCGGGTGCTCCCGATCGGGCGGCCCGTCTGGCGTTCGACGGTAACGAACGGCATCTCGATGCCACGGGCCTGGTTCGCCAGCGCGGTCTCCAACCACGCGGCGAGTCCGGCGATGTCGGTCGGACGGGCGATCGTCAGGCTCCAGATCGCGGGGTCGAAGGCAACCTTCGCAAGGCCTTCGAGGTGATCCAGTGACAGCGGTTCGAGACGAACGCGCTCACCTTGGAGTGTGACCGGGCTGACCCAGGTTGATGGTGCGGGATCGAAGCGAGGCTCCACGGCCCGGATGGTACCCGGGCCCGTAGACTCCGGGAGTCTCCTACGCTGTCCGGGGGTCGCATGGCCGAGCCTGCCGCCGTCTTCGAAGCCTTCTTCCGCGAATACTTCGCGCTCGATCCGGTCCACGCGACCGATGTCGGCGAGCATGCCCACGACGATCGGTGGCCGGAGGTGGGGGAGTCGGGTCGGCTGGCCCGGATCGCGTTCGCGGATCGCTGGACCGCGCGGCTCACCGGCGCCTATGACCGCCGGTCATATCGCGGAGCGAACGGTGCGGGAGGGTCGATCGACGCTGACGAGGGTGAGGGCGAGCTCATGATCGGTGATCGCGTCGACCGTGACGTCCTGCTCGGCCAGCTCGCCACGATGCGCTTCCAGGAAACCGAGCTCCGCGAAGACGCCTAGAACTCGTTGTCATGGGTCGAGTTCATCGGGAGCGGCCTGTTCCTGCTGCTCGCGCGCGAGTTCGCGCCCCTCAATCGCCGGCTGACGTCGATCGCGGCACGCCTCGAGGGATTGCCGGCGGTCCTCGACGCGGCACGCAAGACGCTGGTCGGTGTCCCCGGGCGCCTTGTGTCCAGGCTCCACGCCGAGGCGGCCATCGAACAGCTGCCGGGCGTGACCTCGCTCATCGACGACGCGCTCGCCCGGGGGGAGGCAGACGCCGCGGCCGGCGGCGCGTCGGCATCCGTGATGCCGCGCCTGCGCGCCGCTGCGACCGCAGCCAGCGAGGCGGTCAATGCCTTCGGGGCCCATCTGCGGACCGTCGTCCTGCCGGCCAGCGAGGGTGACGGTCGCCTCGGGGCCGACCTGTATCGCGCCAAGCTCGCCCCACAACCTCAAGGACCCAGCGATGACCCCCGAGGCGGTTCTGGCCCGCGCCGAGCGCGAGTACACGGCCGTTCGCGCCGAGATGGTGCGCCTTGCTCGCGACCTGTGGCCGACGTGGCGTCCGTCGGAGCCGATGCCCGACGACGATCAGGCCGTCGTTCGCGGCGTCCTCGATGCCGTCGTGGCCGAACACCCGACAGGGGATGGGCTCGTCGATGCCTGCCGCGAGGAACTGGCCCGGATCAATGCGTTCTGCGCGTCGTGCGGCCTCATTGGCGTTCCCGATGAGCCGCTGCGAATCTCCTGGTCGCCCGAGTTCCTGCGGGCGTTCGGTGGTGCGTCGCTGTGGACGCCCGGCCCGCTCGATCGCCATCTCGCCGCGGACTTCTTCATCACGCCCGTCCCCGACGACTGGACCGCGGAGCAG
>JANNUK010000594.1:0-7997 GCA_031395155.1 Chloroflexota bacterium
GGGCGAGTCCGACGACCATGCTCCAGATCCACCTCATCCTCGGTCGACTCGATCTCGCCCGGGCCCTCCTGATAGGTGTGACGGAGGAGACGACGATGCGGTTCGGCGCGGTTCTTGCCGGGGATCTCGTTCATCCCCGGACGCTAATACGCGTCCCCGATCCGTGTCTCACAAACCCCGGGAACTACAACTAGGAGACCCCGCGCACCGCTCGTGAGACCAGGCCGACCGCGATCGGGTCGGCTCCGACGACGGCGATTCGCCAGTGTTCCGGTACGTACAGGCCGGGTTTCGCGTGGACCACGCGAGGCGTGCCGGTGGCCTCGGCGTCGGCCATTGCCAAGCGCAGCAGGCGCTCGATCGTCCGGGCGGACGGCGCGACGTCGCGGGTCGGACGCGTCCCAGTGAGCTGCGGGTCGTGGCCTCCCGACGAGGCCAGCGCCAGACGAATCGCGAGATGGCGCTGGTCGGGAGAGCAACCTCGATCGTGTCCGACGCGCCGGACACGACCTCACGCGACGGGGCCGCCTCGATCGGGGGCAGCGGCGTGGAGCGACGAAGACTCGGGAGCTTGACGGGCATGGGCAACGTCGGGCGCCTCGGACGGATCGGTACGGACTCAGCTTCGGCCAGCTTCCCCCGGCCCTGAATCGCTCCGAGGTCCGTCGTGCCGTCGCGGTGGTCCCCGTACGACCTACGTCGATCGGCGCAGGTTGGGCGTGCGATGTTGCGGTCGCCGGTCAGCCGAGGGCGTGGTTGAACTGGCCCCAGAGCTGGCTCGGCTGCCAGCGCAGGGGCTCCCCGCGGATCATCCGGATCGCCCGCCAGGCCTCGGTCCAGCCGGCCCGATCCAGGCGCTCGAGTCCGTCCAGGTTGAGATCGACCACGCCCGCCCGGACACGTCCACCGGGCCCCGCCGCCCGTAGCCGGTGCCCGAGGATCACGATGGCGTCCTCCGGTTCCGCGGCGACGGTGGCCCCGCCGCCCCACGGGGCCCGGACCACGAAGCCTGCGACGCTCCCGTCGGGTCGCTCGAGGCAGCTCGCGGACGTGGCCGTCGCGAAGGCAGCCAGCAGATGCGCCCGATCTTCGCCGCTCGCCGTGGCATCGAGCCGGGCCATCGAGGTCAGGTCAGCGGTCGCGAACGGGCGGATCCGCCCGCGACCTGGATCGTCGTCCGCAGCGGCATCCACGTCGGGACCGGACGCCTCGACCGTGCGATACCAGCACTGGACCTCAAATCCGAGCCGTTCGTAGATCGGCCGGCCCATGGCCGTCGCGACGAGCACCTCCGTGCGGCAACCGGCCGTTGCCAGCTCCGCCTGGACCGCCTCGGTCAGCGCCCGACCGAGACCCTTGCTGCGGGCCTCGGGGACCACGAAGATCGTGCCGATCCAGCCGACCGTGCCGTTCACCGTCCCAATGCCCGTGCCGATCACGACGCCGTCGCGCTCGGCGACGACCGGACGGCACTCCGGATGGATGGTGACGAAGTCGAAGAACTCGCGGCGGTCGCCCCAGCCGGCATCGAGGATCGCCGCGGTCGCCTCATCAACGTCGGCCGGATGCATCGGCCGGATCGTGGTCGGGGTCACGGACGCATCGTAACGGTCACGAATGCCCCGCCGCGGTTGGTCTGCGCCGTCCGGGTATCATCGCCGCCATGGCCACCCTGTCCCGTGCCGATGTCGTGCATGTTGCCCATCTCGCCCGTCTGGGCCTGGACGACGCCGAGCTCACGCGCCTCGAGGGTCAGCTGAATCACATTCTCGACCAGTACGCGATCCTCGCCGGCCTCGACACCGAGCGCATCCCACCGACGGCCCAGACGATCGAGCTCGAGAACATCCTGCGCGACGATGTAGTGACTCCGTCGATGCCGGTGGCCGACGTCCTGGCCAACGCCGCCGAGCACGACGGCGCCCAGATCGTCGTGCCGGCGATCCTCGGTGGCGACACCGAGTGAGCGATTGCGCCACGAGGCTTCCATGACGCCAGACACGACCCGTCTGCGTGCTCACGAGCTCGCGCGAGCCCTGCGCGCCGGCGAGATGTCGGCGCGCGAGCTGGCCGCTGCCCACCTCGATGTCGCCGAGCGCCAGAATCGCGCCCTGAACGCGTGGTTGTCGATCGATCGCGACCGTGCGCTCGGTGAGGCGGACGGAGCCGACCGCCGGCTTGCTGACGCGCGAGCTGAGGGGCCGGAGGCCGTCAACGCGCTCCATCCGCTGCTCGGCGTACCCGTTGGGCTCAAGGACCTGGTCTCCCTGCGCGGCGGCCAGTGCACGGCGGGCTCGCGGATCCTGGAGGGCTACCGCGCTCCCTTCGACGCCCACATCACCGAGCGGTTGCGCGACGTCGGGGCGGTGATCCTCGGCAAGACGAACATGGACGAGTTCGCGATGGGCTCGTCCACGGAGCACTCCGCGTTTGGACCAACCGCCAATCCGTGGGCGCTGGATCGCGTGCCGGGAGGGAGCTCCGGCGGATCCGCGGCGGCCGTGGCAGCCTTCCACACGCCGCTGTCGATCGGCACCGATACCGGAGGGTCCATTCGCCAGCCGGCGGCACTCACCGGGATTGTCGGGATGAAGCCGACCTACGGGAGAGTGAGCCGCTACGGGATCGTGGCGTTCGCCAGTTCGCTCGATCAGATCGGCCCGTTCGCCCGCGACGCCCGCGACGCCGCCCTGCTGCTGCACGCCATCGCCGGACGCGACGAGCGCGACTCCACGTCCGCGCCCGTTCCGGTGCCGGACGAGTTGCTCCAGCTGCCGGCGGGCGACGATGAGGCCGCCTCGTGGCTGCGCGGTAAACGCCTGGGCCTGCCGCGCGAGTACTTCGTGGCGGGCATGGAGCCCGGCGTCGAGGCCCGTGTCCGCGAGTCGGTGGCGTCGCTGGAGGCCGCGGGAGCGATCGTCGAGGAAGTCAGCCTCCCGCACACCGACTACGGTCTTGCGACGTACTACATCGTCGCCCCGGCCGAGGCGTCGGCCAACCTCGCCCGCTACGACGGGATCCGGTTCGGGCCGAGACTCGGCGACAGCGACGTGCTCGGGAACTACCTCGCGACCCGCGGCCGGGGCTTCGGCGCCGAAGTGAAACGGCGAATCATGCTCGGCACGTACGCGCTGTCCGCCGGTTACTACGACGCGTATTACCTGAAGGCCCAGAAAGTGCGGACGCTCATCAAGGCGGACTTCGACGCCCTCTGGTCGCAGGGGTTCGATGCCCTGGTCGCGCCGACCTCGCCCACCGTGGCCTTCCCGATGGGCGCGCGCATGGACGACCCGGTCGCGATGTACCTCTCCGATGCCTGCACGCTCCCCGTCAACATGGCCGGCCTCCCCGGGATCAGCGTCCCGGCCGGGCTGTCCGACGGCCTGCCGGTGGGCCTCCAGTTCATCGGGGCACCATGGTCCGAGCCGACGTTGCTCCGCCTCGCGCGGGCGCACGAGGCGATTTCGGCCGATGCGGAGTGGCGCGGCCTCGAGCCGACCGATCTCGGCCTGGCGGACGACCCGGCGACGCCGGCTCCTGCTGAACGCATGGCCGCGGCCCGCACGTCGCTCTCCCGCACGGCGCTCGCCCGATGACGACGACGCACGCACGCCCACCGCTCGCCGAGCGGGCGCTCAGCGCCCGGGTCCGCGCCGTCCCACCGTCGGGCATTCGCAGGTTCTTCGACATCCTCGCCACCATGGACGACGTCATCAGCCTCGGGGTGGGGGAGCCGGACTTCGATACCCCTCGCGGGATCGTCGAGGCCGGGGTCGAAAGCCTGCGCGAGGGGCGGACGCACTACACCTCGAACTACGGCACGATCGAGCTGCGGCGGGCGCTCGCCGAGCATCTCGAGCGCCGCTACGTGGTCCAGTACGACCCGGCAACGGAGCTGCTGATCACCGTGGGCGCCTCGGAGGCCGTGGACCTCGCGCTCCGCGCGACATGCGACCCCGGCGACGAGGTCTTGCTGCATGAACCGTCGTACGTCGCCTACATCCCGGCCGTCGTGTTCGCCGGTGGCGTGCCACGCATGATCGCCACCCGCTTCGAGGACGACTTCGCGCTCGACCCGGCGGCCGTCGAGGCGGCAATCACCCCACGGACAAAGGCGCTGTTCCTCGGCTACCCGTGCAATCCCACGGGCGCCGTGCTGGCGGACACCGTCCAGGACGAACTGGCCGCGATCGCCGTCCGCCACGACCTTCTGGTGTACAGCGACGAAATCTACGACCGGCTCGCCTACGGGACGTACCGGCACCGGGCCATGAGCGCACTGCCCGGGATGCGCGAACGCACCATCCTCATGGGCGGCTTCTCGAAGGCGTACGCCATGACCGGTTGGCGGGTGGGGTACCTGGCGGCCCCGGCCGCGATCCTCGAGGGGATCGTCAAGGTCCATCAATACGGGATCATGTCGGCACCGACCATGGCCCAGGATGCGGCGCTGGCGGCCCTGCGCGACGCCGACGCGGACGTGGAACGGATGCGGGCCGAATACGACCGACGCCGGCGGCTGGTGGTCGATGGGTTCAACGCCATGGGGCTCGACACGTTCGAGCCGCGCGGGGCGTTCTACGCCTTTCCCAGGATCAGCTCCACGGGACTGTCGTCCGAGGCGTTCGCTGAGGGCCTGCTGCGCGAAGAGCGCGTGGCGGTCGTACCGGGCTCGGCGTTCGGGCCCTCGGGCGAGGGTCACGTCCGGGCCTGCTATGCGACGTCGTACGAACAACTCGAGGAAGCTCTCGTGCGCATCGGGCGGTTCGTCGAGCGGACGCGACCGGGGAGGGGAGCGTGACGACGGCGCGGGGTGCGGGCGTGGCGCCGGGAGCGGGTTCGACCCCGGCCCTCGAGCCCTACGAGGCGGTCATCGGGATCGAGGTCCATTGCCAGCTCAGAACGGCCTCGAAGATGTTCTGCGGCTGCTCGACGGACTATGACGGAGCCCCGCCGAACAGCCACGTCTGCCCGGTCTGCCTCGGCCTTCCCGGGACCCTGCCGACGATCAATCGTCGCGCGGTCGAGTTCGTCCTTGCGACGGGCGCGGCCATCGGCGGCACGACGCCGGCGGCCACCCGCTGGGATCGCAAGAACTACTTCTATCCCGACCTGCCGAAGGGCTACCAGATCAGCCAGTTCGACCTCCCGCTCGTATCGGCCGGCTCGCTCACCTTCGACACCTCCGACGGTCCCGCGACCGTCCAGATCCGTCGCGCGCACCTCGAGGAGGACACCGCGAAGCTGGTACACGCGACGACCGCCGATGGGCGCCGCGTGAGCCTGGTCGATTTCAACCGATCCGGAGCGCCACTCATGGAGATCGTGACCGAGCCGGATCTCCGAACCGGGGAGCAGGCCCGTCGCTACGCCGAGGAATTGCAGCTGCTGCTCCGCTCGATCGGGGTATCCGATGCCGACATGGAGCGTGGTCAACTACGCGTGGAAGCCAACGTGTCGCTCCGGCCGCGGGGCACCGAGCCCTTCGGGATCCGCACGGAAGTCAAGAACATGAACTCCTTCCGCGCCGTCGAGCGAGCGATCGCCTTCGAAATCGAACGGCAGGCACGTGCCCTCGACGCCGGCGAGACGCTGCGCCAGGAGACCCGCGGCTGGTCCGACGATCGTGGCGAGACCTATGTCATGCGCTCGAAGGAAGACTCCCACGACTACCGCTACTTCCCCGAGCCGGATCTGCCGCCCCTCCGGGTGGAGCCGGCGTGGCTCGCCGAGATCGGCGCGCGGCTCCCGGAGCTTCCGGCCGCGCGCCGGGCCCGCTATCGCGACGTGCTGGGGTTGTCCACGTACGACGCCCAGGTCCTCGTGTCCGACCCGGACGCGGCCACGCTGTTCGAGGCGACGCTGGCCGCCGACGCGACGCTCGACGCGAAGGCCGTCGCGAACTGGGTCAGCGGAGAATACCTCCGCCTGCGCAACGCCGCGGAAGCGCCGATCTCGGTCATGCCCGGCGATCTCGCGCATATCGTCGGGCAGGTGGCCGCCGGTACGATCTCGGGGGCCAACGGCAAGGACGTCCTGGCGGACCACGTCGCGTTGGGCCGCCCCGCATCCGAGATCATCGCCGCCCGGGGCTTTCACCAGATCTCGGATACCTCCGAGATCGACCGGATTGTCGACGCTGTGCTCGCAGCGAACCCGACGGCGGTTGCCGACTACGTCGCCGGCAAGGCGCAGGCGGTGGGGTTCCTCGTCGGCCAGGTCATGAAGGCCACGCGCGGCCAGGCCAGGGCCGACCTCGTGCAATCCACGTTGCGCGCGCGCCTGGACGGCCCCCGCGACGAGGTCGGCGGCTGACGATGGGCGCCATCAACCTCATCCTGATCGTGACCGGGATCGCGCTCATCGCGTTCGGCTATCAGCGGGCGCGGGGGCCGTGGTCGCGCTACCAGGCGCTTCGGGAGGAGGACCGCAACGTCGCTCGCTATGAGGCATGGCGTGGCGGCGCACGCGACACCTCGACCTCGGGGGCCTCGATCGCCATGGCCGTCCTTCGTCGCCGGGCCCAGGTCGGGGCTGCCATCGCGATCGTGGGCTTCGCGCTTGTGTTTGCCGGGTTCGCGACTCCCGGCTGACGCCGCCTGCATCCGGCGGTGCGTCCCGCGTCCCTGTCGCCGTGGGGTAGCACGCGGTTCGTCCCGGTGCACGCCGGGGCGTGCAACCGCGACGGGATCGACGACCCCGTTCCTGCCGTGGGCCGAGGCCGTACGCGGCCGACGCTCGTGGGCCGGCAGACACGGTCCCGCTGCACACCCATGCGTGCATGTGGGTCAGATACGCACACCCTGAGGGGCAGCCGGCACGTTCGCGTCGTCCGGTGGCGCAGCAGTCGGTGACAAGCCGCGCGCTCGACGTCGCGGTTGCACACGGGGCAGTGCACCGACTCGCCGCGGTTGCACACGGGGCAGTGCACCGACTCGCCGCGGGGATTCGGCGCGGGGCTCCGGCCGAGGCGGGGCTCAGCCCCGGACGAGGGCCCGGTGGTCGGTCGCGGTGCAGCGGTCCATGACGACCGACAGCCCCGCCGCGGCGGCCACCCCCGCCGCGTCCCAGTTCACAACCCCGAGCTGGAGCCACAGGCATCGCGCGCCAACCGCCACGGCTTCACGGGCGTGCTCGAGGCAGAATTCCGAGCGTCTGAATACGTCGACGATGTCGAACGGGCCGGTTGCATCCACGGCCTCAACCAGCGTCCGGAACGCCGCGATCCCCATCACCGAGCGCTCGGCTGGATTGACCGGCACGCACTCGTAGCCCTGATAGACGAGGTAGCGGAAGACCGTGAACGAGGGTCGATCCGGTCGCGCTGAGCAACCCACGACGGCGATCCGGCGCGACGTTCGGAGGAGCTCCGTGATGCCCGTGTCGTCGAGCACGGCGACCGGACCGCGGCCCTCCTGCAGGTCGAGGACATCGCGCGCACGAGCTCGCTCCTCGGCCGTCATGCGCTGGCCGGCCGGCTAATGCCGGCGTTCCCGCTCGTAGGGTTGGCCCACTGCGGCGGGAGCCGTGCTCCGGCCGACGAAGCCGGCAAGGACGACGATCGTGATCAGGTAGGGCAGTGCGCCATAGACCTGGAGCGGGATGGCCGTCATGATCTCGCCGAGCTGGCCCGGCGGCGGCACGAACCGGATGGACCGCTCCAGTGCTTCCGACGCCGTGAACAGGATCGCGGCGCCGAACGCCCCGACCGGGGTCCAGCGACCGAAGATCAACGCGGCCAGGGCGATGAACCCCCGCCCGACGGTCATGTTGTTCTGGAACGAACCGGCCGACTCGAGGGCCAGCGAGGCGCCGGCGAGACCGGCGAAGATCCCGCCCAGGATCACGTTCCGGTAGCGCAGCCGGATGACGTCGATGCCGACCGTCTCCGCCGCCTTGGGGTGCTCGCCGACGGCGCGGGTGCGCAGGCCCCAGCGTGACCGGAAGAGGAGGATCTGCATGACGATCACCAGGACGATGAGCGACAGCGTGATCGG
>JANNUK010000155.1:0-1501 GCA_031395155.1 Chloroflexota bacterium
GCGGGAGGACCGCCGCCGGAGGTGGCGGCGGAGCGAGCGGCGGCGGTCGCGGCGGGCGACCGGAACACCGGGCTGCCGACCGAGTGGGAAGGTACCCGTCCCACGCCGACCGGCCGGCGGAAGTCGTCGATCCCGGTGATCGAGATCTCGCGGGCGGCGAAGAAGTCGGAGGCCCTGGAGGGCCTCGAGCGCTGGAAGGCGCGGTGGCCGAAGGCAGCCTCGGCGCTCGAGGAGGCGGACGTCCTCGTCGACGGCATGCGCGGACGCTCATCCCTCTGGTACCGGGTCCGAGTCAACCTCGCCAACGTCGGGGAGGCGGACCGCCCACCCCAGGAGCCGCTCGACCCGGACTACGACCCGTGGTCCGAATACGACTGGCCGGATCGTTCCGGTCAAACGGAACGATCGCCACGATCGTCGCGAAAGAGCAGCGGATCGACATGACGGCTGGCGGTGAGGCGCCCGGCCCGCGACGACGGGGATCGCGGAAGCGAACCGTCGAAGTCGTGGGCCTCGACCACGTTCAGATCGCGATCCCGCGAGGCGAGGAAGCACTCGCTCGCCTCTTCTACGGCGGCGTCCTCGGGCTCCAGGAGGTTCGCAAGCCGCGGGCGCTCGCCGGTCGTGGCGGGGCGTGGTTCATTGGCCCGGGCGTCGCGATCCATCTCGGCGTGGAGGATTCGTTCGTCCCGGCGTGGAAGGCGCATCCGGCGTTCATCGTCGCGAACCTCGCGAAGGCCCTCGGGCGTCTCGCCGCGCATGGCGTGGAGATCGTCGACGACGACGCGGCCCTGCCGGTCGACCGCTGTTTCGTCCGCGATCCGTTCGGCAACCGGATCGAGCTGATCGACGCCGTGGGCGCGGGGTTCACGGGCGAGCGGCCGCGTCGACCGCCGGACCACGGAACCGAGCCCTCACGGTAGACGCATCAGCGCGGCCTTCGCCTGCTCTCGACCGAGATTCCAGGCCATGGGGCTGTGGAGTGCCGGATCGTCGAGGAGGGCGTCGAGCCGTCCCGCGAGGATGTCCATGACGGCGGCCCGCTCCGCAGCGGGCAGCCGATCGAGGGCGGCAACGAGCGGGGGCACGGCATCGTCCGGAAGCACCGCGAGATATGGCGCGTCGAGTCCCGTGCGTCCGCCTGGCGATACGAGCCCCGGCTCCAAGACGCGTTCGAGGTTCCGCTCCGCGACGAATGCGGCCGGTGCCGCGAGATTCAGCCGACGAGACCCACGACCCCGAGGACCACGAGGCCGTGGACCAACCAGCGCGTCCGGCGAACCAGGACGAGCCCGGTCAGGGCGAGCAGGGCCGCGGCGACGTACGCAATCGCGGTGAAGACATAGAACCGCAACTCCGTCCACCCGTACGCCTGCTGGTAGAGCGAGAGGCGGAACGCGGCGGACACGAGGACCACGCCGGTCAGGGCCAACAGTCCGAGGCTGGCGCCGAGGTGGGCCCGTGATCGCCTCCCGACGACGGCCTCGAGGGCGGCGACGAC
>JANNUK010000595.1:0-5124 GCA_031395155.1 Chloroflexota bacterium
CGGGATCTTCTGGCCGATCGATCGGCTCCCCGAGATCCTCGAGGCCATCGCCCGCGTCCTGCCGCTTACCTACGCAGTCGATGGGCTCCGCGGCGTGATCCTGCGTGGGGAGGACCTGGCATCGTCGGCGATCCAGCTCGATCTGGCCGTCCTTGCAGCCGTCGCGGTCGTGTTCGTCATGCTCGCGAGCGTGACGATCAAGCGCGAGGTCGCCTGAAGGTATCCTCTTCGCGATGACAACCCCCGCAGCGTTGACGGTGGCAATCGACGGTCCCGGGTCGTCGGGCAAGTCGAGCGTCGGGGCCGCGGTTGCGGCCGAACTCGGCTACCGGTTCTGCGACACCGGCCTCTTCTACCGCGCGATCACCTGGCTCGCGCTCGCGCGCGGCATCCCGGAGACCGACGCGGACAGGTTGATCGACCTGATCGAGGAGATCGAACTGGAGCCCGACGCCCAGCGCCGGCTCGTTCGCGTGGCCGTCGGCGGAAGGGACGTGACCGACGAGGTGCGCGGCCCCGAGGTGGATGCCCAGGTGTCCATGTTCGCCCGCGTTCCCGAGGTTCGGTCGGCGCTCCTCGTCGAACAGCGGCGGATCGCAGCCGGCGGCGGGATCGTCATGGCGGGTCGCGACATCGGGACCGTGGTCCTGCCCGACGCCGACGTCAAGATCTACCTGGACGCCTCGGTCGAGGAACGGGCGAGACGGCGGACCGGGGAGCGCGGCCTGCGTGGTGACGCGGACCCGGACGGAGCCGGCGCGGCAAAGATCCTGGCGCAGCTCCGACGACGCGACGATCTCGACAAGGGACGCGCGGTCGCGCCGCTGCGCCCGGCCGACGACGCGGTCGTCATCACCACCGACGGCAATACCCTCGAGCAGACGGTCGCGCTGGTCGTTGCGGCCGTGCGTTCCGCGGGAGCACCTACGGCGGCGGGGGCCCGGGCGTCAGCGCTCCCGGCCGACGCTCAAGGAGCCGGCCGTTGACCTCCGAGACACCCATCGCCGGGCACGTCACCCCCCTGATCCGGCTCCTTACGTTCGTGGCGCGCTTCCTTGCGCGGAGCATCACCCGCGTTCGGATCGAAGGCGACCTCGATGCCATCCCGCGGAAAGGCGCGGTTATCGTGGCCGCGAACCACTCGTCCAATGCCGATCCGGTGGTCATCGGCGCCTTCCTGACGCAGGCCCTGGATCGACGGGTGAACTGGCTGGGCAAGAAGGAGCTCTTCGACGTCCCGGTGCTCGGCTGGCTTGCCCGTAACGGCGGCATCCATCCCGTGGATCGTGGAGCGGCGGACCTCGAGGCGTTCAAGTTGGCCAAGCGGATCCTCGATGCCGGGCATCTGCTCGCGGTGTTTCCCGAGGGGACGCGCAGCCCGACCGGCCGGCTTCAGCTCGCGAAGGACGGGATCGCCCTGCTCGCCTTGCGAACGGGCGCCCCCATCGTCCCGATCGGGATCGTCGATGCCGACCTGGCATGGCCCAAGGGCCGGCGGTTGCCGAGGCTGGGACGCCGGATCACGGTTCGGATCGGCACGCCATTTCACCTGGACGAGTCCGCCGCGACCGAGGACCGGCGAACGGCCAAGACGCTCGCAACGGACCGGATCATGCGAGCGATCGCCGAGCTGCTTCCGCCGCGCCAGCGCGGTGTCTACGGGACGGGCGGGTCGTCCGACTGACCGCCCAGCGGGCCCGATCGAGGGCCCGTGCGATACTTCGGCGTGACATGAGCACCGTCGAGGAAGTCCGCATCGCCCGCCGCACCGGGTTCTGCTACGGCGTGCGCGAGGCGATCGACAAGGCCAAGGAGGCGTCGGCTGCCGGCAAGGTGACCCATACGCTCGGCCAGGTCGTCCACAACGAGGGCGTCATCCGCGACCTCGAGGAACTCGGCATCCGGACGGTGGATACGCTCGACGACGTCGATCACGGAGCAGCGGTCGTCATTCGCGCCCACGGCGTCAAGCCCGAGGTCATGGAGCGGGCCAACGCCCATGGTCTCGAGGTCATCGACGGAACGTGCACCTGGGTCGTCCAGGAACACCGCGAGCTCGCGAAGCTCGTCGAGGAGGGGTACACGATCGTTCTCCTCGGCACACCCAACCATGCCGAAGTCGTCGGCATGCTCGGCTTTGCGCCGGACGCCATCGTCGTCGACGAGGAAGCGGACTGGGACCAGGTGCCGCGGAAGAAGAAACTGGCGCTCATTTCGCAGAGCACGCAGCCGCCCTGGAAATTCGAGAAACTGGCGGCGTTCATGGTCAGCCGAAGCCATGAGCTCAAGATCGTCAACACGGTCTGCCCGGTCACGATCCGGCGCCAGGAGGACACCCTCGAGACCGCGCGCGAGGTCGACCTGATGGTCGTGGTCGGAGGGCGCTCCTCTGCGAACACCAAGGAGCTGACACGGTTGTGCGGCATCGCGGGGACGCCGGCGATCCAGATCGAATCCGTCCACGACCTCGACGACTCAACCGTGTTCGATGGCCCGCGCGTCGTCGGGATCACCGGCGGAACGTCGACGCCGATCGAGGACCTGCACGTGGTCGCGAGGCATATCCTCGAGACGGCCGGGATCGACGGCGTCCGTCAGCGGGCCGGCGAGTTCGCGGAGGCGGCCCTCGTGGCCGCGGCGACTCCCGCCGGTCGGACGACCTCGCTCCCCAAGCCGCCCGTCGCGACGCAGTCGGCGACCGCCGCCGCGACGTCGGGCGCGGCCTGACCGTGGCCCGCCCCGCGAAGCCCGGAGGCGCGGCGAGCACAGCCGGAGGGATTCCGATCGTGGCCATCGTCGGCCGTCCCAACGTCGGCAAGAGCACGCTCTACAACCGGATCATCGGTGCGCGGGTTGCGATCGTCGAGGACCGCGCCCGGACGACGCGCGATCGCCTCTACGGCGACGCGGAGTGGAATGGTCGACGCTTCATCGTCGTCGACACGGGTGGGCTCGAGGTGGATCCCGGAGACGCGATCGAGGCGAAAGTGCAGGAGCAGGCGCGTCTCGCGATCTCGGAGGCGGACGTGATCCTCCTTCTCGTCGACGCGATCAGCGGCACGACCCCGGCCGACCTCGAGGCGGCGGAGCTGCTGCGCCGCGCGAAGGCGCCGGTGCTCGTCGTCGTGAACAAGGCCGACAACGAGAAGCGCGAACTCGACGCGGCCGAGTTCTACGCGCTGGGTTGGGAGGAGACCTATCCGATCGCGGCCAGTCACGGACGGGGAGTCGCGGACCTGCTCGACGCGGTGGTCTGGGCGATGCCGCCCGAGAGTGAATCAGAAGTCGCACGCAAGGCCCGCGATGCCGAGGCCGAGGCGTGGGCCCGCGAGGTCGCGTCGGGTCGTCTCGAGCCGTTCATCGTCGGCGCGGACGGCCTGCCGGCAATCGGCGATGGGTCGGACGGCGTCCTTGACGAGGCCGATCTCGATGCGCTCGATGACAATGAGGCCGAAGCGGCCCGTTGGGACGCGCTCATCGCCGCCGAGGCCGATCAATCGCCGGCTTCGATCGCCTTCGTCGGTCGGCCGAACGTCGGGAAGTCGAGCCTGCTCAATGCCCTCCTCGGCCAGGAGCGCGCGATCGTCTCGGACATTCCGGGGACCACCCGCGACACGATCGACACGCGCCTCGAGTGGGGGCGGAGCGAGATCGTCCTGATCGATACCGCCGGGATCCGGCGCCGCGGCAAGGTGGCCTCGGGGCCGGCCGCGGAGCGATTCTCCACGCTGCGCGCGCTGAAGGCGATCAGCCGCGCCGACGTGGCGGTCCTGGTCATCGACGCCGTCGAGGGCCTCACGGCCCAGGATGCCCACGTGGCCGGCTACGTGGCGGAGGAGGGTCGTGGCCTGGTCATCGCCGTCAACAAGTGGGATCTGGTCGAGGACAAGACAGACCGCACGTTCGACCAGTATGTCGAGTGGATCCGCGCGGACGTGCCGTTCCTCGACTTCGCCCCGGTGGTCTCCATCAGCGCGACGACCGGCCAGCGCGTGGGTCGCGTTCTTGAGCTGGCCATCGACATCTGGGCCGAACGACGCAAACGAATCTCGACAGGCGAGCTGAACCGCGTGCTGATGGCCGCGACGGATCGAACGCCGCCGCCGCCGGTGCGCGGCCGCCGCCCGAAGCTCTTCTACGTGACCCAGGCCGCGGTGGCGCCGCCGACCTTCGTCTTCTTCGCCAACGACGCGGCGTCGGTCCACTTCAGTTATCGCCGCTACCTCGAGAACCGGCTGCGCGACCGCTTCGGATTCCACGGAACCCCGATTCGCCTCATCTTCCGCGACCGCACAGCGGTTCGCCTGCCGCGCCGCCGCAAGTCTGCCGCCGCGCCTGCGCCACGGCGGACCGCCGGCGGTCGAACGACCGCTGCACGAGGCCGCAAGCCCGCGAAATGAACGAACCGCGGGTCGCCGTCGTCGGCGCCGGGGCGTGGGGGACCACGCTCGCCGCGCTCGTCGCCCGCGCGGAGCCGGTGCTGCTCCTGTGCCACGCCGCCGAGACGGCAGCCGCGATTCGCAACACCGGCCAGAACGAACGACGCCTGCCGGGCATCGACCTCCCGCCCTTGCTTCATGCGTCGGCGGATCCTGCCGAGCTGGAGACGGCGACCGATCTCGTGATCTTCGCCGTTCCGTCGGCTCACCTTCGGGCGACCGCCGAGGGAATTGCCGGGCACGTTGCCCCCGCGGCGGATCTGCTGTCGGTGGTCAAGGGCCTCGAACGCGGCTCGCTCCTGCGAATGAGCGAGGTCCTGGCCGACGCGGGAGGCTTCGTTTCGTCACGGATCGCGGCGTTGTCGGGCCCCAACCTGGCGCTTGAGGTTGCACGGGGGTTGCCGGCGTCGGCGGTCGTTGCGGCATCGGATCCGGCGCTTGCGGCACGCGTCGCGGCGCGCCTGGGTCGTCGCGAGTTCCGCCTCTACGTCAACAACGACCTGCTCGGCGTGGAGCTCTGCGGCGCCCTGAAGAACGTGCTGGCGATCGCCGCCGGCGCCGTGGATGAGCTGGGCTTCGGCGACAACGGGAAGGCCGGCCTGATGACCCGCGGCCTGGCCGAGATGATGCGGCTGGGGATCGCGGCCGGTGCCAACCCGCTGACGTTCGCCGGACTGGCCGGAAT
>JANNUK010000277.1:0-2151 GCA_031395155.1 Chloroflexota bacterium
GGACGGGCAACGGCAGTTTCCATGAGATCAACATCTCCGGGAACGCCCTGCCGGCGCACCTGCGCCACGGCGACACGGTCCCCGACGAGTACGGCGACTGCCCGTAGTCGCCCTCCGGGTCGCCCGCCGGTTGCGGGCGACCCCCGTCGGCATGCGAGATGCCGGCCAACGATCCCAACCCCGACAGACGACCGGGAGATCCGATGACGGCTGCCCTTGCCCCTGCGCGGGTCGCGACGCTCGGCGCCGCGGCCGTTCGCGTATCGATCGTCATGCCCTGCCTGAACGAGGCCGCCACCGTGGCCACCTGCGTCCGCAAGGCGCGGGCCTGGCTGTCCGCGTCCGGTATTCGCGGCGAAGTGCTCGTGGTTGACAATGGATCCACGGATCGGTCGGCCGAGCTGGCCGAAGCGGCCGGCGCCCAGGTGATCCACGAGCTACGGCGTGGGTATGGACACGCCTATCTGCGCGGGTTTGCGGAGGCGCGCGGCGACATCATCGTCATGGGCGATGCCGACGATACCTATGACTTCAGCCGACTCGACGACCTGGTCCGACCGCTCGACCAAGGCTACGACATGGTCATCGGCAACCGGTTTACGGGTGGGATCGGCGTCGGGGCGATGCCCTGGGCTCATCGGTACATCGGCAGCCCGGCGATCAACCTGCTGATCCGGCGGTCCATCGGGATCCGGATCGGCGACAGCCAGAGCGGCCTTCGAGCGTTTACGCGTCGAGCGTATGAGCGGCTCGGCCTTCGATCCGGGGGCATGGAGCTGGCGTCCGAGATGATCGTGAACGCGGCGCGCGAGGGCCTGAAGGTCACCGAGGTCCCCGCGCCCTACAGCGTGCGCCTCGGCGAGAGCAAGCTCAACACGGTTCGCGACGGCTGGCGGCACCTCCGGTTCCTGTTGCTGGCGGCACCGAACTTCCTGTTCGTCCTGCCCGGCCTGGCACTGCTCGGCATGGGCCTCGCGGTGGTGACCATCTCCTTCCTCGCCCCGGCCGGGATCGCGCTTGGATCGATGACCTGGCAGTCGATCTTTGCGGCCTCGATCTTCCTCGCGATCGGCGCGAACGCCCTCGTCTTCGGGATGATCACCAAGACCTACGGGGTCGATCGCGGCCTGCTCAGGGAAGACGCCTGGGTCCGCTTCTATCGTCGCGTGTTCAGCCTCGAGCGGGTCCTCGGGCTTGCCGCGCTGCTCATCGTCGGCGGCGTCCTGCTCGATCTCGCCCTGTTCGCCGTATGGGTCTCCGGGTCTCGTCATGACCTCGGTCTCCAGTTCGCGGCGCTGGCCCAGAGCCTCCTGATCGTGGGCGCCAACATCGGCATGGCCGGTTTCCTTGCCGTGGCGATCGACGATCGTCGATAGGCGACCGACCGGCATGACGGAGGAATCGCCCCGACTGCGGATCGCGTTCGTGTACGACGCCCTCGTTCCGTACCAGGCCGGCGGCGCCGAGCGCCGCTACCACGAGATCGCGACCCGACTCGCAACTCGCCACGACGTCCATTACGTGACCTGGCGGTACTGGGGCCCGCAGCGAACGATCCAGCGTGACGGCATCACGCTGCACGGGGTTGGCAGGCCACGCGGCTTCTACGGCGCCGACGGCAAGCGAACCGTGCGCGAGGCGGCGGAGTTTGCGCTCCGCCTGCCGGCGACCCTCGCGGGGGTCCGCGCGGACGTGGTGGACGTCTCCGCGACACCCTACCTGCCGCTCTACGCTGCCTGGGCCGCGACGCGCGTGACCGGCGTGCCGTTGGTCGCGACGTGGCACGAGTTCTGGGGCGAGCACTGGACCGCGTATCTGCCGGATCGGCCCCTCGTGGCGCGGGTCGCGCGCCTGCTGGAAGCCGGCGCCCGTCCGCTGGCCGACCGTCGGGTCGCCGTTTCGGCGTTCACGGCCCGCCGCATGGCTCGCGGCCGGTGCGGTTCGGGCCTCATCGACGTGGTCGGCAACGGGGTCGATCTCGGGATGCTGTCGCCCGGCCGGCAGCGCGGCCAGGGTTCCGATGTCCTCTTCGTGGGGCGGCTCATCGACGAGAAGCGGGTCGACCTCCTGATCCGCGCCATCGGGACGCTTGCCGGGCGATTTCCGGACGTCCGCTGCGTCGTTGCCGGGGACGGTCCCGAACGTCTGCGA
>JANNUK010000280.1:0-5108 GCA_031395155.1 Chloroflexota bacterium
CTCCTCGGCGCCGTCACACCCATCCTTACCACCTTGAGGTTCCGTGCGCCGACTCGCGCTTCTGTGAGCATCACGTCGGCCGTCCGAGGGGTGCATAGGCGCCTCCCGGGCGGCCGATCAGTTCGCTCGCGTCATACGTGAGCGGGCTGCTCGCGGGCTCGTTCGATGACGCCACGATCGCGGCATCCGGAGACGCGCGATCCGGCTGGTTCATGTCGGACCTGCTGCGATTCCTCCAGCCCGCGTGTTACGCGGCGGTCTCGAGCATGGGTTCCGGCGCCGGCGGAACGTCGACGATGTGATCGCGAAGGTGCGTGGGCGCCGCGATCCCGGCGAGGATCCTGGCGACCCGACTCTCGTGCGGCTGGCTGAGCGACGCGCACTCGAGCCAGACGGCACCGTCGCGCCATACCGGAGTTGTGTGCCGCCCGCATGCGCAGTACGGCTTGGCATCGTTGGTTCGTTCGATCAGGTCGACGATCTGGCGATCGTTGTTCATCAGGTTCAGGTTCCTTGCTAGGAGTGATACGGGACGTTCCGTATCATACGACCATCGGACACCCCGCGCAAGCGCCGCCGATTGCGATGATACGTTCCGTATCGTAATATCCTTCGATGGCCAGACGCAGCCCGCCCCTTCCCGCGACCGACGTGGATCGATTGGCGATCGAGGTCCCGCGGCGACGTGGGCGACCACGGAGCGATGTCGTGCACCGAAAGATCCTCGATGCCGCGCGCGATCTCCTGAGCGACGCGAGCTTCGCCGACCTTCGCCTTGAACATGTGGCCGCGCGCGCCGGGGTCGGCAAGGCCACGATCTATCGACGTTGGGGGTCGAAGGAGGCGCTTGCCCAGGAGGTGCTCAGCGAGCTTGCCGCGCCGCACATCGCGGTCGCGGAAACCGGGGACACGAGGTCGGAACTCCTCGCGGCCGTCGTGAACCCGATGCACGCGGTCACCGACACGCCGTTCGGTCCGGTCATCCGCGCCCTTCTCTCGCAGATCGCGGTCAATCCCGCCCTCGGCGATCCGTTCCGGGCGACCGTCGTGCAGGCGCGCCGGGACGAGATCGCGCGGGTCATCACCAGGGGCATCGCGCGCGGGGACCTGCGGGCTGATGTTGATCCGGACGTCGCGACCGAACTCCTGGTGGGCCCGGTCTACTTCCGCCTGATGTTCGGGGGGTCGCTCAGCGTGGACTTCGCGAATGCCGTGGTGGACGCGGTGCTCCGGGGATTCAGCGTGTCGCCCGATCGCGCCAGGCGCAGCGACTGAGCCCAACGGAAGCGCGATCGCCCTCGGGCGTCGTCGACCCCAGGGCAATCGCAGCCGCCAGCACGGGGCTGAGACCAAGCGGCCGGACCCCGAGCTACGTGCCCGGATCGGCCACCAGCACCCCGTCGTCGACCGACCACGCGAGCCGGATTCGGTCGCCAGGGCGCCAGTCGCCGGGTGTGCCGATTGGCTGGCGCACCACGGCGGGTATGCCCTCGGACAACACGAGTTCGAATTTGCGCGTGGCACCGAGATACAGGACCTCGGTGATCGTCGCCTCCACGGTATTGACGCCCACCTCGGGCGTGGCGTCGGACGCGATGAGCCTGAGCCGCTCGGGTCGCACGACGAGAGCGGCGGCCGCTCCGCTGTCGAGACCGGAGCGCTTCACCCAGGGCAGTCCAACCGGCCAGCGCGACGTGGCTCGGCTCAGCGAGCCGCCCTCGCCGTCACGCTCGAAACGTCCGCGCAGGATGTTCGACTCGCCGATGAAATCGGCCACGAACAGTGAGATCGGCCGGTCGTACAGGTCTTCGCCGCTGCCCAGCTGCTCGATCCGACCATGGTTGAAGATCGCGATCCGGTCGCTCATCACCAGCGCCTCTTCCTGATCGTGGGTCACATACAGGACGGTGGCGCCGAGCTGGCGACTGATGCGCATGATCTCGAGCTGGAGGGCTTCACGAAGCTTCTTGTCAAGTGCGCCGAGCGGCTCATCCATGAGCAGCAGGCGGGGCCGAAAGACGACGGCTCGAGCAAGGGCGATCCGTTGCTGCTGTCCTCCAGAGAGCTGGCGCGGATAGCGGTCGCCAAGTGTTTCGAGCTTGACCAGCTCGAGCGCCTGTGCCACCCGCTCCGCGATTTCGCGCCGGCCCGTCCCCCGCATCTCGAGCGGAAATGCGATGTTCTGAGCCGCCGTCATGTGCGGGAAGAGCGCGTAGTTCTGGAAGACCATGCCGACATCGCGCTGGTAGGGCGGGACCCGGCTCATGTCCTGCCCATCGATCTCGATCCCGCCCTCATCCTGGCGGGTGAACCCGGCGATCATCCGGAGGGTCGTCGTCTTGCCCGAACCGGAGGGGCCGAGCAGGGTGACGAACTCACCCCTGGTGACGTCAAGGTCCACGCCGGCCACGGCCGGTACGTCGCCGAACCGCTTGACGAGGCCGCGCAGGACGAGGGCTGCTCGGTTGGACGGGCCTTCAGGCGCGCGGGTCGTCATCGCACGGGGGCCTGGCGTCGGACGACGAAGATCAGCAGGAGGACCGTCGTGGTGACCGCGAGAAGCGTGGTCGAGACCGCCGCCACGGTGGGATCCACGACTTGGCGGACCTGCTCCCACATTTCCACCGGCAGGGTCCGGAAGCGGGCGGTCGTGAGGAAGATCGACACCACGACCTCGTCCCACGACGTGATGAACGCGAACAGCCCGCCGGCGAAGATACCGGGCAGGATGATCGGCAGGGTGATCCGCAGGAAGGTCCGGAGCGGGCCCGCGCCGATATTCATGGCGGCGAGCTCCAGGCTGCGGTCCATCGTCCGCAGGCTCGTTCCCACGTTGACGATCACGAACGGCAGAGCGAGCGCCGTGTGAGCGAGGACCAGCCCGTGGAGCGTGCCGGTGAACGGCACGCCGAGGTCCTTGTTGAAGCGGACGTAGAACGCGAACATCCCGATCGAGACGATGATGACCGGCACGATCAGCGGCGACAGGACGAGGGCATTGACCAGGCCCTTGCCCGGGAAGCGGCCGCGGACGATCCCGAGTGCCGCCAGCGTCCCCAGGACGGTCGCAGTGATGGCCGTCAGGATCGCCACCTGGCCGCTGTTGATGAACCCCGTCGACCACTGCGGGTCGGTGATCATCTTCGCGTACCACTGGAGCGAGAAGCCTGTCGGGGGCCACGACAGGATCCTGCCCGACGTGAAGCTGAGTGGGATGACCACGAGCGTCGGCGCGACCAGGAAGAAGGCCGCGAGCGAACCGATGGTCACGAGGAGCAATCTCCGGGGCTGACGCCAGGAGTCGCTCACGTCAGTCCTCCTCGTCGAGGGCGCCGAAGACGTCCTTCAGGCGAACGAATCGCGATGCGATCAGCAGGACGATCATCGTCACGGCGTGCAGGATGACGGCCATCGTACTGCCCATCCCCCAATCCAACCGCTGCTGGACCTGTTGGGCGATGAACTGGCTGATCATCGTGTCCTTCGGGCTGCCCAGCAACGCCGGCGTGATGTAGAAGCCGAGCGCCAGCACGAACACGAGAAGCGACCCGGCGACGATACCTGGGAACGAGAGCGGCAGAAAGACCCGAGCGAACGCCCTCCACGGCGGCGCGCCCAGGTTGGCGGCCGCGTTGCCGAACTCCGGATCGATCCGGCGCATGACCGCGAACAGCGGCAGGACCATGAACGGCAGGAGGATCTGGCTCATCCCCAACAGCACCCCCAGGGTAGTCCGGATGAGGGAGACGGGCGCCTCGACCAGGCCGGCACCAAGGAGAAAGCTGTTGATGATGCCGGTGTCGCGCAGGATGACGTCCCAGGCATACGTACGGACGAGCAGGCTCGACCAGAACGGGACCAGCACGGCGATGAGCAGCAGCCCGGCAAGCCTGGGAGCCGCGATCGTCATCAGGTAGGCATACGGGTAACCAATGAGCAGGCACACCAGGGTCGTGAGGCCGGCGATCCAGAACGTGTTGCCCAGGACGCGGACATTTGCGGCTCCGGCGAAGAAGCGCTCGAAATTGTCGAGACCCGATCCCGTCGGTGTGGGAAAGTCGGTCACGCTCCGCTGGCCGATGACGATCAGCGGGACGATGAAGAAGACCAGCAGGAACGCGATCGCCGGGATCGCCAGGGCGGCCCAGCGGTTCGCGATCGGGCCGCCGCGAACGCGACGGCCCGATCGCCCATATCGAGGTCGGAGCAAGAGCACGGCGAGGCCTAGCGGATCTCCTCCGCGAGCGGCGCGATCACTACCTCGTCTTCCAATCCTGGTAGGCGGCGTCGACCGCGTCGAAGTTGTCGACCAGCCACTGGTCGTCGAAGTAGGCCGTCGAGTCGGTCACGTTGGACACGGCGAGATCCGGGATCTTGTCGGCGGCCGGCTCCGCGTGGATGTTCGTGGGCCCGTACGGGATGAACTGCGACGGAGCCGCGTTGTTCTCCTTGCAGGTGACCCAGGCAATGAATTTCATCGCTTCGGCCTTGTTCGGGGTGCCCTTCGGCACGACCAGGTAGTCGGCCGTGAGGATCTGCTGGTTCCACTGGATCTCGACCGGCTTGTTGTCGACGTTCTTCGCCGACCAGCCCCGGCCGTTCCAGATCAGCGTCATCGCGACCTCGCCGGACCCGATCAGCTCCTGGCTCTGGGCGCCCGAACTCCAGAAGACCAGGCTGTCCTTGATCGTGTCGAGCTTCTTGATCGCGCGGTCGAGGTCGAGCGGGTAGAGGTCCGCCGCGGCGACGCCGTCGGCAAGGAGTGCGGTTTCAAAGATGCCGCTCTCCGAGTAGTCCCAGGTGCCGCGTTTGCCGGGGAACTTGACGAGATCGAAGTAGTCAGCCCAGCCCTGAGGGACGGCTCCGCCGGTCTTGTCGGTGTTGTAGGCGAGAACCACGCCATACGTGATATCGGCCACCCGGTAGGTGCTCGCGAAGCCGGGCAGGATCTCGTCCTGCTTGATGAGCGTGTAGTCGAGCGGTTCCAGGATGTCTGCCTGGGCGTCGAGGCCGAAGTCATTGCCGACATCGACGATGTCCCAGGTCACCTGGCCGCTCTCCACCTGGGCCTTGATGGTGGCGTTTGACGAATCTTCGCTCTCCTGGAA
>JANNUK010000324.1:0-3310 GCA_031395155.1 Chloroflexota bacterium
ATGCTCAGGCCCATCGCCAATTCTCCCCACCCATCCGGCACAGACGCGCCATCAAGGACCGCGACAGTACGCCCATCTCGACGAGCCGTAAAGGGCCGGTCTGCCGACCAGGATGGGGCTGTGAGCGACCCCGACGCGTCCCCAACGGCCGGCTCCTCGGGGCCTGAGAGCAGGTCAGGCCGGCCACCCGGGTCAGGACCGGCGGCCGTGGCCCCCCTCGCGCCATGACCGCATGGCATCGAACCACGCACGATTCAGGAAGACGGCGAGGAAGACGACGCCGTACAGAACGGCGAACACCATCGGGATCTCGCTCAGTCCGCTGCCCAGCGCAGCCGTCCCGTACAGGAAGACGACGACCGCGACGATATTGGCGGCGCCGATCCACCAGCGCCCCGAGCGAACCGCGATGCCGATCACAACGAGCAGAGTGTCGAGCACGACCGAGCCCAGGATGATGGGTTCCGGAGCTGCAACGCCATCGATGGCGGCACCTCCGCCGAGGGTGGCGACGAGGTTCGCCAGACTGCCCACGATCAGTATCGCGGTCGCCAGCTCCACAGCGGCCGGTCGACGAGGGGCGGGACGGCGCGTGGACCGCAGATCCTCGGATCGGGTCCCTGGGTCGAGCCCGTCCAACGGCGGGCGGTGGATCAGGTCGACGGTCCGCCGTCGGGCCCGTCGCCGTCCGCATGCTTGCCGCCGAGCTCCTCGCGGAGGTTCTTCGTCCCTCGTCCAAACATCGAGCCGATCTCGGGCAGGGTCTTGGGTCCGCGGAGCAACACCGCGATGACAAGGATGACGATCAGGATGACAACAAGGTCTGGCATGGCTCCGATGGTACTCCGGTCAGCGCGGCCGCATCGCGACCGGGATCACCAACCTGAGCGAGGTGTGTGTCGCCGAGAATGCCACCACCTTGTTGTCGACCAGGTCCGCTGCCCGTGCCGCGGCGATCACCTCGATGTCGCGCAGGGTCGCGGTCGGGCCTTTGCGTGACACCACCCAGATTGCCCCGTTCGGTCGAATGCTCGCGCGCAGGCTGGTCAATGCCGCGAGATCGGCGGGTGCGTCGGCGGCGAGGAAGATCAAATCGGTGTCGGGGAGGGGCGGTCCAAGGGTCACATCCGGCGTTCGCTCGCCGACCTCGCCCGCAAATGTGGGATCGCCGATGCCGACGATGGCTACCCGGACGCCCGGGCGCACGCCGAGCTTGTCGAGACGGGGGGCCGTGTAGACGCGCTCCATCGCGGGTATCGTGCCACGGTGACGAACCCCCGTGGCCCGCTGCTCGTCTTCGGGCCGCGCTCCGACGCGTACGACTTCGGGCCGGACCATCCGCTCACCCCTCGCCGCTTCGCTCCCGGGATTGACCTGCTTCGCTCCGTGGGTGCCGAACCCGGGCTCGAGCCGGAGCCCGCAACGGACGAGGACCTGCAGGCCGTCCACGAGGCGACGTACCTGGCGATCGTCCGCCGCCTGTCCCAGGATCCGGCCGGTCGGGCCGCCGCGGGAATCGGATCGGGCGACGTCCCCGCGTTCCCCGGGATGCACGACGCGGCCGCCATGGTCGCCGGCGGGTCCCTTCGGGCGATGGAGGCGATCCTGCGCGGCGACGTCGAGCATGCGTTTCATCCCGGCGGCGGGCTCCACCACGCCATGGCGGCGCGAGCCAGTGGGTTCTGCATCTACAACGATCCTGCCCTGGCCATCGCGCGGGCCAGGCAGGCGGGACTGCGCGTCCTCTATGTCGACCTGGACGTTCATCACGGTGACGGCGTCGAGGTGATCCATCGCGACGACCCCGGCGTGCTGACGGTGTCATTCCACGAATCCGGGCAGTACCTGTTCCCCGGGACCGGTGCACTCGATGAGGTGGGCGACGGGGCGGCCGCCGGTACGGTGGTCAACGTCCCGTTCGAACCGCAGACCGGCGAAGGTGGTTGGCTCCGTGCGGTGGAGCGCCTGCTCCCGGACCTTGCGGCCGCCTTCGGGCCGGACGTCATCGTTTCGCAGCACGGCTGCGACAGCCACGCCTGGGACCCGTTGGCCCATCTCCGCGTCACCACCACGGCCATGGGCACGGCTGCCCGGCTCGTGGACCACGTTGCTCACCGGTGGGCCGGGGGACGATGGCTGTCGACCGGCGGGGGAGGTTACGATGCGTACCGCGTCGTGCCGCGGGCGTGGGCCCTGACCTGGCTGGCCGGCGCCCACCTGGACGCACCCGCGGCGATCCCCGAGGCGTGGCGTCGACGCTGGTCCCCGGACGCCCTCCACCACGGCACCTACCCGCTACCCGAGCACTTCGACGATGCGCCGAACGCGGGGTCGCCCGTCGATGGGGAGCAGCTCGAGGCGGAGGCGCGGGCGAGCGCCGTGGCAGGGCTTGTCCGTCAACTGGTCGTGCCTGCCCTGGTGGTCGCCGCGGTCGACCGAGGCTGGTGGTCATCCGTCGGGCCGGGAACGTCGATCGCAGGTGGCGCGTCGCAGACGAAACAGACCCAGCCGGCCGCGCCCGTCCCGCCGGCACCGCCGACGATCGTCCCTCGCGTCGACGCGGCCGCCTGGCAGGGGTTGAAGGTAGCCCCGCGCGCCCTCCCGCCCTCGGATCCCGATGCCGCTCACGCTCTGTTGGCCTCAGCGCTGCGTGCCGTCGATGGTTCGGACGTCCGGGTCACCGCGGCGACCGCGGAGGGTTGGGTCGTCGGCGCAGTCATTTCCGTCGCATCCGCCACGGCCGCGGGCGTGCGGACCGTCCTTGCGATCGGCGTCGCGCCCGCGTGGCGGAAGGCTGGTCTCGCGACGCGCCTCCTCGCGACCCACCTGGGCGATTCGCCGTCGGGGACCCGCTGGGAGGCCATGGTCGGGGTCGGGGAGCGCGACGTTGTCGAGCCGCTCGGCGACGCGGAGCGTTTCGGGATTGCCGTGCGCATGCTGGAGCAGGCGGGTTTTGCGGTCCGGCGCATGGAGGATTCAGGCGCCCAGGGGCGGATCCTTGCGATCCTCGGGACGCGCGATTGACGCAACATGAGAGACCGCCGGTCGGGTTGGGCCCGGACCGGCGGTCGCAAGAGGGATGAGTGGGGGGTGATCAGGTTCCCGGGGACCCTCCGTTGCCGGGCTAGACGGCCACCTTTCGGGACCACGGGGTGCCGAGCCTCGGGAGCAGGTAGCGGTCGACGCCGTAGTAGCCGGCGACGCGCCAGGCGAGGATGAGCCCGATCGCGAACGTGAACAGGATCGGGTTCGTGGATGCCGAGCCCGCGAGGAGGAAGCTCATGTTCATGAGCGCCCCGAAGAAGGCGGC
>JANNUK010000360.1:0-2300 GCA_031395155.1 Chloroflexota bacterium
GCGAGCATCCGTTCGGCCTCAACGAGGCCGCCGGCCATCTGGGCTCCCAGCCTCGCCCGAGTCTCCGCGACCGCGGTGTCGCGCAGTTCGGTTCGCTCCGTGGCGTCGAGCACCCGGCGGGCCTCGGTGCGGACCACCGTCCAACGCGACGGCTCGAGGCCGCGCAGCGTCGCGCGCGTCTCGTCGCTCAGCGCCGGCAGGGCCGAGTCGATGAGCCCGAGCCGCTCCTCGACCGTGGTGTCGGGATCGAACGCCCGCTCGAGGGGGAACAGCGATCGGTCGAACGTCGCCAGTTGTTCGGCGGCGACGGCAATCGCGTTCTCGGTGGTGTAGTCGTACTGCGGCGGGATCGCCAGGCGGGCAGCCTGCCGCTTCTCCTCCGTCAGCGTGTCGCTGACGAACGTCCGGGCCCGTGGCGCAACCACGTCCTCGGCGGCCACGTCCCCCACCTCGAGCGTGACCCGCTGCGGGAAGATGTCGGCCCCGAGGATCGCCGTGAGGGCCACGATGAGCACGACGGCGGACACCGCCAGCCGACCGGCATCGCGCCGGGTGAACGAGACGACGTCCTCGGCACGTTGGGCGAGCATCGTCAGGCCTCGTGCCCAACGCTGTCGTGGCGTGCCAGGTCGAGGCGGGTGAGCGCGGCGCCGACCATCCCGCTCACGACCTTCCCGTCGGCGCGCCCGCGGATCCGCGGGGACAGCCAGCCCATGACGCGGCCCAGGTCCCGGGCCGACGCGGCCCCGGTATCGGCAATCGCCTCATCGACGAGGGCGGCGAGGGCCGTCTCGTCGAGCGCCTGGGGCAGGTATTCCTGGAGGAGCGCGATCTCCGCCTCTTCCTTCTCGGCGAGGTCGATACGCCGGCCGGCTCGAAATGCCTCGACCGACTCGCGGCGCGTCTTCACCTCGCGCGCGAGGATCCCGACGAGTTCGTCATCGGTGTACGTCCGCTTGTCGCGTTTCTCGGCGTTGTAGACGGCGTTCTGGACCATCCGGAGGACATCGCGGCGCAGCACGTCGCCGGACCGCATGGCTGCGGTCACGTCGGTCTTGATGCGTTCGCTGAGGGACACGGAAATGGCACCTCGGGCGGGGTCGCCCGCGGGCGCTCAGCCCTGGGGCGTTCGAGCGTTCTTCTTGCGCTTCGCTTCCTTGCGCTTGCGCTTCACACTCGGCTTCTCGTAATGCTCACGGCGGCGAGCCTCGGCGAGGATGCCGCTCTGCTGGATCTTCTTGTTGAAGCGGCGCAGGGCGCTTTCGAACGTCTCGTTCTCACCAACTCGGACTTCTGCCAATCCCGATTCACCTCCCAGGGCTGCGTCTCGACCTCCGCGGCGTGCTCGTGAGCCCAACGGCTCACCGCGTCCGACGGTCCACGAAGCGGGCCGCCGACAGGCTGGCGGAGTGTAGCGGGTGCTCCCGGAGGGGTCAACCGCAGTGGCGTGCCGTTGTCGCAGTGGCGTGCCGTGTCCGCGGCCAGCGATTCTGTCCGAGCTAAGTACTCGCTGACGTAAGTACATGATCATATAGTCTCGGCGCCTCCGGAGTATGCTTCTCCTCCGAAAGGAGGGTTGTGCATGCCAAGACGAAGCCCGTTTGGCATCAGCCTCGATGCGGAGACCCGCGAGATCCTGGAGCGGCGGAGCCGACGGTATACGTTGCCGTATCGAGAAGTCGTCCGAGCCCAGCTGGTGCTCCTCGCGGCCGAGGGCCTCGACAACGACGACATCGCGGCGCGGCTCAACACCCGGCGTGAGGTGGTGAGCAAGTGGCGCAAGCGCTTCTTCGAGGAGGGCCTGGCCGGCCTCGAGGAGCGACCACGCCGTGGCCGTCCGGTGCGCTTTTCCCCCCAGCCTCGCGGTTGAGATCAAGGCCATCGCCTGCGAGCTGCCGGCGCTGCTCGGGCTGCCGCTGGCGCGGTTCCACGTGCCCGACATCCGGGCCGAGGCCCTCCGCCGCGGCCTGGTGGCCGAGATCAGCGACGCCACGATCTGGCGCTGGTTGTCGGCCGACGCCATCGCTCCGTGGCGCCACCGCAGCTGGATCTTCCCGCGCGACCCCGACTTCGAGGTCAAGGCCGGGCGGGTGCTCGACCTGTATGCCGGCCGCTTCGAGGGTCGTCGGCTCGGTTGCGGCGAGTACGTCGTGTCGGCCGACGAGAAGACGATCATCCAGGCCCGGATCCGCTGCCATCCGACGCTGCCACCGGCGCCGGGGCGGACGATGCGCGTCGAACACGAGTACGACCGCGGCGGGGCGCTCCAGTACCTGGCTGCCTGGGATGTCCACCGGGCC
>JANNUK010000361.1:0-1751 GCA_031395155.1 Chloroflexota bacterium
CGCGCGGCGAGCGGATCTGCGTCGCCACGCCGCCGACCCGGATCTCACCCGAATCGGCGTGGCTCAGGCCGTACGCCACCCGCATGACCGTGGTCTTGCCGGCCCCGTTCTCCCCAAGCAGGGCATGGATCTCACCGCGGCGGACGTCGAGATCGATGCCGTCGTTGGCGACGAGGTCGCCGAAGCGCTTCGTGATCCCACGAAGCTCCAGGGCGACCTCGGGGCCGGAAGTCTCCCCGCCGCTCACCGACGGCGGTCGAGCTAGCCGCCCGCGATCGTCGAGCCGGGTGGCTGTGCCTCGTTGATGTCCACGCGGAAGGTGCCGGCCTTGATCTCGGCCTCACGCGCCGCCACCTGGGCCTTGAGCGCGTCGGAGACGCCGCCGGGCACGCCCGTGTTGATCGCGGCGAGGGCTGCGCCACCCTTGGCCACCATCGAGAAGTCCTTGAGATCCTGGCTCGTGTAGGAGCCGGCGATCACCTGGTCGATGACGTACTTGACGGTCGGGTTCATGTTCCAGGTCACGCTCGTCACCACGTTGCCGGGTGCGAGGCTCTGCTGGTCGCTCATGTTGCCGACGGCGACCAGGCCCTTCTCCTGGGCCGCCTCGATGACGCCGAACCGCTCGGCGTACAGGACGTCCGCGCCGGCACCAACCTGGGCCAGGGCGGCCTCCTTGGCCGCGGCCGGGTCGAACCAGCTGTTCAGGAACGTGACCTTTACCTCGACCGTTGCATTCGTGGACTGGGCGCCCTGGATGAAGGCGTTGACGATCCGGTTGACCTCCGGGACCGGGTACCCGCCGACGACGCCGATGACGCCCGACTTGGTGAGACCACCGGCGATCATCCCGGCGAGATACGCCGGCTCGTGGATCCAGTTGTCGAACACGGAGAAGTTCGGGTTCGCCGGGCCGCCGCCCGAGCCGAAGACGAAGGCGATCGCGGGATACTCGGAGGCAACCTTTCGGACGGCCTCTTCGTTCCCGAAGGCGTCGCCGAAGATGATGTCCGGCTTGTCCTTCTCGGCCGTCTCGCGCAGGACCCGCTCCATGTCGCCGGCATAGCCGATGTCGTCGCTGAAGGTGTAGTCGATGCGGCCGGCCGCCTGCTCGGCCTCGAGAGCAGCGTGAATGACGCCGTCCCACGGCTCCTCGATCTGCGTCGCGAAGGCCCCGAAGACCTTGACCGTGTCGCTGCCCGGCGCCGGGGACGCGGTTCCCTGGCAGGCGGCGACGACCAGCGCGATGACAGCAAGCCCCACGAGTCCGACCGTTCGACCGGCACGACGGCGGGGTGTTCGGATGAGTCGAGTGAACATGGCCTCTCCTCCTTCACTGGCGCCGAGACGCCAGGTGATCGCCGCGGCGATCGTCCATCGGCTGGCGGGCCGCACGGTGCTCCGTCGGGCATTCGCGGGGTCGCGTCAGGGCGGAAGTGTGGGTGGCGCGACGGGCCGGTGTCAATCGGTTTCGCTGGCATCGGCCAGCACCCACCGTCGGGTGCTCGGGGCTACGCTGGCGGCGTGAACGATAGGATCGAGGTCGCACTCCAGGTCTATCGATTCGGTGAACGTGCGCTCCACGTGGAGGTCGGCGATCAAGGTCGAGTCCACGCGTTGGTCGACGCCCTGATCGGGGCCATCGAGGATGGGCGCGCCGAGGACGTCATCCCCGGCGACGAAACCTTCCTCCTGCAGTTCGATGGCACGGACGCGGGCGAGCGACGGGCCCGGCGCGCGCTGCGCGAGGC
>JANNUK010000404.1:0-1539 GCA_031395155.1 Chloroflexota bacterium
CCGGGACCCGGCGTCGGAGATGGGCAACCCGGCGACTTTGGCCGCCAGCTCGTCCCATCCCTTGCGGGTGTGAATGGCCAGGCATGAGTCCATCCATCGGGACACCACGGCGCCCGATTCGAGTTGCGCTCTGAACTTCGAGGGGACGGCCAGCCGTCCCTTCTCGTCCACCGTGTGCCGGTACTCGCCGGTGAACACCTGTCGGGCGTCCCTCTAGTGGTGTGCGGTGCCGCCGCCTGGTTGGGCGGGCGATCGATCGGGGCGGCCGAGCGGCTGCGCAGATCGTTGTGGACGCCCCACTTCAACCCACTTCGTGCCACTTGACTGCATTCTAGCGCACTGATCGCTCCCGTCAATGGCGAAATCGCATGAGATCTACATGACTGCGGACGGAATGCCAGGCGCCAGCGCCGCGTCGCGCCGGCGTGACACCCCTTTGAACGTGCGGCGACACCCGGCCACGGGCGACCGGGCGACGCTCGAAGCGAGCGTGCCGATACCCGTCAGATCCAGCGCTGGAACTGCCTTGGGCAGCTCAGACGGGCGCGAGTCCCTGGAATTCGCCCCACGTTCTGCCAGCGGCAGGCGCGGCACCGTGGAACGATGCCGCCTGTGCGGGCTCCGAGGTCAGCGGGTCGGCGGCGGGAGCACGAGCAGGCGACCGGGCTGCAGGGACTCGGTCCGAAGCTCCGGGTTCAGGGAATACACGGTCTCGAGGGGAATCCCGAAGTAGCTGGCAATGCTCGAGAGGTTGTCGCCTGCGCGGACCGTGTAGATCCAGCAGTCCGGCTTGTCGGGACACGGCTCGAGCCGCGCGTAGCGGTCCGAGCGCGGTGTCGGAGCCGGTGTCGCCGTGGGAGCCCGCGTCGCAGCGGGGACCGGCGTGGGCTCGAGGTCGGGTGATGCCGGCGGAAGCGTGACGTCGATCGTCGGTTCCGGCGAGGCCGGGTCCAGCGTCGGGGCTGTGGTGCCGCCGACGATAGCGGCCGTCGTCGCCAGTGGCGCCACGGGCAGGTCGAGCCCGCCGCGGGCGGCGATGAACGCGAGCGAAGCCGCGGATGTTGCGACCAGGAGGAGGACCGCCGCCAGGATCGGCGCCGTGAGGCCGCGTCGTTGATGGCCCGGGGGCATCCGGTCGGCGGCCACGAGCGACCCGCGCAGGTAGCGCGCACATTCGCCATGCGCATCCGTCAGGCAGGCCAGTTCCTGCTGCCGACTGGACTGGGGTCGCGGCTCGCCGAAGGCGTCGCAGCGGTTCGCCTCATCCGGTCGCTCGATCGGGCGAGCCAGCCGACCATCCGGGCCCTCGGACCGCAGGAACGGGCAGACAGCCGGATCCGGCGATCGAAGCTCAAGGTCGGCGATCTTGGAAGACCCGCCTTCGATTCGTACGCTCGGGCCGGGATCGGGCGCCGATGGGACTGGACGCGGTGGGCGTGGCGTCGTTGGGTTCCCCAAGCTCGAGCGCGCGCGTGAGACGGAGCGCAGCCCGCGGTCCCCGGTGGTCGCTGGCAATTCCTCGCCGGGATCGACTCCGTC
>JANNUK010000411.1:0-1505 GCA_031395155.1 Chloroflexota bacterium
CCTGGGCGGTGCCGTGACCTGCACCATCACCAACACCGACAACACCCCGACGCTCAAGCTGGTCAAGGTCGTCACCAACAACGACGGCGGATCGGCCGTCGCCAACGACTGGACGCTCAGCGCGACCGCGGCGGCCCCGAACAATGGTCGCAACTTCAGCAACGCAGGCGGCTCCGGCGACTTCACCAACGTCTTCGCCGGCGTCAGCTACACCCTGTCCGAGACGGCGGCACCGACCGGCTACACCAACGGCACCACGTGGTCCTGTACCGGCACCGGCATCTCGGCCTCCGACGACACCCACGTCACGGTCGCCCTGGGCGGTGCCGTGACCTGCACGATCACGAACGACGACCTGCCGGGCACGATCATCATCAAGAAGGTCACCATTCCGGCAGGGGCTTCGACAAGCTTCAGCTTCGATGCCATCGGAGGGACATACGCGGACTTCAGTCTCCTTGACCAGGCGACGAACTCGCAAACCCTGCCCGCCGGAACCTACTCCGTGACGGAGCTGGTCCCCTTGGGTTGGGTGCTCACGGGGATCGGTGGCTCAACAGATCCCAACACACCGTTCCACTGCACGGTGACCGGCAGCGGTGGCAGCACCGGAGTTGGTGTCCTCGCCACGATGACGGCATCGATCGACCTAAAGAACGGCGATACCGTAACGTGCGTCTTCGAAAATACAGGCCAGGGAGTCACCCGCACGCAGGGCTTCTGGTCCACCCATCCGCAACTTGCCAACATCGCCTGGTTCGGGGGGACCGCCTTCGGTCACACCTTCCCCGGCGTGGCGGGAGTGGCGGGTATCGGGGATACGCTCCTGTGCGGTCGCAATATCGATACGCTCGAAAAGGTCATGGGTGCTTTCTGGAGCAACATTGCCAAGCAGACCACGCGCGTCAAGCGGACGCCGCTCGACCAGGCGAGGATGCAGCTCTTGCAACAGCTGATCGCTGCCGAGTTGAACGCCTCGGCCTTCGGCAGCTCGCCGAGCGCCGGCTCGTTCGCAGCCTGGGAGACGGCGTACTGCGGCACGACCATCAGTGCCATCAGGACCGCACAGGGACAGGCGGCTTCCTTCAATGAATCGGGCGACAGCGGGGCCTTCACCCCGGGGACGTCCGCTGACAGCAGGTTCGCCCGGGCGATCGCAAACAAGGTGTTCTGGGACATCCTGCCGTAGCGAGGCGGAGAGTCCCTGTCGTCAGAGACACGTCGTGAGCCAGTAGTCCCGAGGATCCGTCTGTCCTCGGGACGAGAGAGCGAGGTGCCGGCATCAAGTCGGCACCTCGCCTTCATGTTCGGCTCGTGCTGCTGGCACTCGAAGGTCGAGCTGGCCGTGGACAACGGCTCCGGCCGGCTGCAGGTGCGCCCGAGGGCGCGACGGACCCCTAGGCCTAGGCCACGCGACCACCCGGATCGGGCGCATGGATCTGAACGTCGGCCAATCCCGCATCGTCCAGCGCCGCGCGCAGTTCGGCCGGCGTACCGGCGAGGAT
>JANNUK010000485.1:0-2809 GCA_031395155.1 Chloroflexota bacterium
TGGCGATCGACGGCACCGTTCCTGTGTTCGATACCGTCTCGGAGGCCGTCCGCCAGACCGGCGCCAACACCTCGTGCATCTTTGTGCCGGCCGGCGGAGCGCCGGATGCCGTGCTCGAGGCCGTCGCTGCCGGGATCGCGACGATCTTCTGTATCACCGAGGGCATCCCGGCGCTCGACATGGTGCCGGTGGTCGAGGTCGTCCGGCGGGCCGGCGCCCGGCTCATCGGCCCGAACTGCCCCGGCGCCACGTCACCCGGCCGGGCCAAGGTCGGGATCATCCCGGGCTCCGTCCATCGCGAGGGGCGCGTCGGGGTCGTATCGCGCTCCGGCACGCTCACCTATGAGGCCGTGCAGGCGATGACCGACGCCGGTGTCGGGCAGTCCACATGCGTCGGGATCGGCGGCGACCCGATCATCGGGACGACGTTCCTCGACATCCTGCAGCTCTTCGCTGCGGACGATGAGACCGACGCGATCGTGCTCATCGGCGAGATCGGCGGCGCGGCCGAGGAAGAAGCGGCGGCGTGGGCCGCCGAGCACCTCGCCCACATCCCGAAGGCGGCGTTCATCGCCGGCCGGACAGCACCCGAGGGCAAGCGGATGGGCCACGCCGGCGCGATCATCTCGGGCGGTTCCGGGACAGCGGCCTCAAAGGTGACCGCGCTTGAGGCGGCCGGCTTCCGCGTCGCCGGCTCGCCCACCGAACTCCCGGCGCTGCTCCGCGACGCCGGCTACCGCGCCTAGGGCTGGGTCGATCGCGATGACGCTCGACGACCTTCGTTTCCTCTATGGGTACGACCAATGGGCGACCCGCAAGGTCCTCGCGGCTGCAGGCCGCCTGCGGAAGCGCGACTGGCCGGGCGAGACGACGATCGACAGGCGGAACCTGGGCGAGATCCTCGTCCACGCGCTGGGTGCGCACCAGCGCTGGCGACACGGGCTGTCGGAGGTCGCAGGGCCATATCCTCAACCCGAGAGAGGCCCGATGCTGACGGTCGCCACCTTGACCGCCGCATGGGAGGTCGAGTGGGGCAAGCTCGACGCCTGGTTCGCGACGGTCGACGACGCGCTGCTCGCCCGAGAGGACGACGGCGTCCCGTACTGGCAGGCACTGACACACGTCGTGAACCACGGCACCCAGCACCGGAGCGAGTCCGCAGTCCTGCTCACGGGCGCCGGCAAGTCGCCCCGGGTCCTCGACATGATCGACTACGCGATGACCATCGGGAAGGAGCTTGACACCTGATGGGTACCCTGATGGACCTGGTCGCCGGCGAGAGCCAGGCGATCCTGCTGGCAATCAGCGTCGATGACGTCGCCGGCCTCGACGACCGCGGCCGCTTCGACGCCCATCTCGCACTCGGGGCCGGCCTCGACCCGACCTGGCTCGACTATTTCTCCCAGGCCACTCGCGAGATCGTCAACTGGGAAGGTCCGATGGACTTCATCGATGCTCGGCGCGAACTGAACGGCGACGGTGCCGCCGATATCGGCGATCGCACCGTCGAACGGGTGGATCCCGCCTGGATCACCGCCATCGCCAGCGTCGAGGATCGCGACATTGACGCGATCGCCGGCCGCTGGATCGACCTTATCGGGGAGGAGCTCGGCGAAATCATGCGCGAGGAGAAACCCTGGATCCGGAGCCTCGCGGGCGAGATCGTCCGGTTCTGCCGCGCCGCGGACCTCTCCCCTGCCGTCTTGTTCGCCTGGTCCCTCTAGCGCCCGCCGGATGAACGAGTTTCTCGCCGCCAATCGCGAACTGTGGGACGAGTGGACTGGAATCCACGAGCGATCGGCGTTCTACGATCTCGATGAGTTCCGGCGCGGAGGCGTGCGGATCGCGCATCACGAAATCGCGGAGATCGGTCCGGTCCAGGGTCAGTCGCTCCTCCACCTCCAGTGCCACTTTGGCATCGACACGCTGTCGTGGGCGCGCCTCGGCGCGCGCGTGACCGGTGCGGACTTCTCGCCGAAGGCAATCGCCCTGGCGCGCTCCCTTGCGGCTGAGCTTGACCTCGATGCACGGTTCGTCGAGTCGGATCTCTACGCACTGCCCGATGTCCTCGACGAGCGGTTCGACATCGTGTACACGTCGAACGGGGTGCTCGGCTGGCTCCCCGACATTGCCCGCTGGGGGAAGGTCGTCGCGCGCTTCCTGAAGCCGGGCGGCAGGTTCTACGTCCTCGAGATCCACCCCGTGGTCCAGGCCTTCGAGAACGAGGGGGTCGGACCGGGAGAGCTTCGTCTCGAGTACCCGTACTGGGAGCATGCCGAGCCTCTCGCGTTCCCGAACACGGGCTCGTACGCCGATCCCGAGGCCCCGGTCACCGTTCCGATGGAGTACGGCTGGGATCACTCGCTCGGCGAGATCGTCACCGCGCTGGTCGATGCCGGTCTCCGAATCGAGATGCTCCGCGAGCATCCGTTCGTGAACTGGAAGCTCGATTTCCTCGTCAAGGCCGAGGACGGCACCTGGCGACTCCCGCCCGGGATGAAGGGCCAGCTGCCGCTGATGTTCTCGATCCTGGCCACGAAGCCCGCGTGATCAATCGAACCTGAGGCTCCTCCACGCCGGACCGCCGGGCGCCTCGATCAGCTCGACGAGGACGCCGTGACACGAGCGTGGATGGAGGAACGCGACCGGGCCCTCGGCACCGCGCCGTGGCGCCGTGTCGATCAGTTCGACGCCATCGATCGCAAGGCGGGTGAGCGCCTCCGAAAGGTCCGAGACCTCGAAGCAGACGTGGTGGAACCCCTCGCCCTTCGAGGCCAGGAAGCGCGCGACGCCCGTCGAGTCGTCGGTT
>JANNUK010000618.1:0-6166 GCA_031395155.1 Chloroflexota bacterium
CCGGTCGTCACGAGGCGCTGCACCTCGGCGGCGCCGAGATCGGTGAAATCGCCCCGGCAGGCCGTGCTTAAGTGCGCCCGCGCGGGCCGCCGGCGAGATCAGGACCACGCCCTCGCCGAGGCGAAGCGCGGTCTCCACGGAATCGGCGAGCCGGCCCGCGTCCGGATCCGGGAGGGCGCGACCGGTCTCCGGATCCATCGGCCGGCCGTCGGCAGCACGCTCAGCACCCTCGGGCGCCTCGGCGTGGCGCACGACGTACCGATCGACGATGACGTCGATCGAGTGGCGCTTGTACTTGTCGAGCGTGGGCGCCTCCGACAGGTCGACCATCTCGCCGTCCACGCGCGCGCGCACGAAACCCTGCTTGCGGGCCGCCTCGAAGATCCGGTCGCCCTCGGTCTTGCGGTCCTTGATCAATGGCCCGAGGACGAGCAGTCGCGTGCCCTCCGGCAGGGCGAGGACCTGGTCGACGATCTGCTGTGTCGTCTGGCGCTCGATGCGATGGCCGTCGGGGCAGTGCGGAATGCCGATCCGCGCGAACAGCAGCCGGAGGTGATCGTAGATCTCGGTCACGGTCCCGACCGTGGAGCGCGGGTTCCGGCTGGCCCCCTTCTGGTCGATGGAGATCGCCGGCGACAGGCCGTCGATCTGGTCGACGTCGGGCTTCTCCATCTGTCCCAGGAACTGGCGGGCGTACGCGCTCAGGCTCTCGACATAGCGGCGCTGGCCCTCGGCGTAGATCGTGTCGAAGGCGAGGCTGGACTTGCCCGACCCGCTGAGACCCGTGATGACCACGAGGCGGTCGCGCGGGAACGCGACGGTCACATTGCGCAGGTTGTGTTCGCGGGCACCGCGAACGACGATCTGGTCGAGGGGCATGATGGCGCTCAGTGTACGCGAACCGAACGATACCGAACAACTGTTCTAGCCCCTGATCCCCGGACACGGCGCTCCCTCCGGACACGGCGCTCCCTCCGGACACGGCGCTCCCTGGGGACGTGCGCCCGCGCGAGATAGCAACCCCAGTTATCAAAACCGGCTTCAGCGAGCGTGGCACCGCACCCAGGTCGTCGGAATCGGTGAGCCGTCACGCTCACTGACGCCAGACCTCATTACCGGGATCAATTGCAGGAGAGGGGGAGACGCCGACTCGGCGACCCCGCGAAATCGACGTCTCCCCTCTAGCCCCGGCTGGTCGCTTCTAGCGCCGGGCGGTCGCTTCCAGCGCCGTCCGCCAGGCGCGAGCCGACGACCAGAAGGCGTCGTCGGGCGGTTCGGGGACGAACAGCCAGTCCAGGTGCTTGTACGTCGGATCGCCCCGGATCTCGTCGGCCTCCACGGCCGGCAGGGCGTCGGCCAGCGGGTACCAGCGATACCCCAACGGCCGAAGGATCTCCATCAACTCGACCTCGGTCCGTCCGGCGAGCACCTCGCACACCATCCACGGTCGCGCCGTCCGCAGCATGTCGATGGCCCCGCGAAGGACGTCCGGCTCCGTCGATTCCGTGTCGATCTTCAGGACGCCGGGAGCGCGACCGGTCCGAGCGATGTAATCGTCGAGGCGCTCCAGGCCGACATCGACGACCCGGGTCCCCGGCCGGAATCCGCTGCGGAGCGAGTTCGAACTGTCGGTGACGTCGGACAGGTGGAGCGTTGCCCGCCCCGACGAGGCGCCGAGTGCAAGCTCCTCGACGATGCAATCCAGCCCGTTGGCGGTCACGATCGACCGGAAGGTCGCGGCCAGGTCGGGTGTCGGCTCGAACCCCACGACCGTCGCGTCCGTCGTCGCCGACGCGACGACCGCGAAGACGCCGACGTTGGCACCGACGTCGAAGGCCGGCCGCTCCGGGTCACGCTCGATGGCGGCCAGGAACACGGCCATGGCCTCCGGCTCGTATCGGGCGATACCGTCGGCTTCCAGCCGACGCGGCACGTACATGCGCCAGGGAACCTCGATCCGAAGCGCTGCACGATGCCGGCCCCCAGCCGGCGGCGCCGGCAACCGAAGGTCAAATTGGCGGATCGCCGGCGGCGGAGCAAACCGGTCGGCGCTGACGATCCCACGAAGCACGCGCTTGATGGGCTCGGGCAACCGGCGAGCCAATTGACGCACCGCGCGCCGCGCCCGCGCGACCATCACGTCGATCCCATCCGCGCCGCCCGCGCCAGCGCAGCGCGCGTGTCGCCGGCCCTCCGCGGCATCGATCGGGCCCCGACAGCAAGCGTGGTCAGCGCCGCCACCACCATGGCCGCCACCACCGCCTCCCGGAGCGAGTCCCCCGCCGCAAGGTGTGCCGCGAGCGTCCCGTTGAACGCGTCGCCGGCGCCGGTCGTGTCGATCGGCTCGACCCGGTGGGCAGGAAGGTGCTCCGGCTCCCGGCCGGGTGTGACGAGGAGCGCTCCCTCCGACCCGAGGGTCACGATGACCGGCGAGCCGGTCCGGGCGACGAGGGCACGGGCCGCGTCCGCGGGATCAACCATGCCCGTGAGTTGCGTCGCCTCACCGCGGTTCGGCGTGAGGATCGGGCCGAGCGCGTCGAGGCCCGCGTCCATCACCCGGGCCGGCGCGGGATTCACGATGAGCGTCGCACCCGCGGCGTGAGCGGCAGTCGCCGCAGCCAGAACGGCCGAAGCGGGAACCTCGAACCCGACGAGACACACGTCGCCCGGCCCGAGGGGGTCAGCCACGAGCGCGGCCGTGACCCGATCGGCGCCCAGGTGGCCGTTCGCTCCCGAGGCCACGGCAATCTGGTTCTCGCCGGATGGCTCCACCACGATCAGGGCGATGCCCGTGGCCGCCTCGCCAAGGAGGCCGACGCCCGACGTGTCGATCCCCTCGCTCGCGAGATCGGCGACGGCGGCCCGCCCATCGTCGTCCGCCCCAACCGCGCCGACGAAGCGAACCATTCCGCCGGCCCGCGCCGCGGCGACCGCCTGGTTGGCGCCCTTGCCGCCGCCGTGCCGCTCGAACGTTCCGCCGACGACAGTCTCACCCGGTCTCGGGAGACGTGCAACGCAAACGACAAGGTCGATGTTGACCGATCCGACCACCACGACGCGCGTGTGGTGCGTCTCTCCGGGGCCAGCCATCGGTCTCAGCGGCGGCGCGCCGGGCGGGAACCCGTCCGGCGGCGGATGTTCGGGGTGACCGTCCGGTCCCAGGTGGGCCTCTCCACCCAGCGTGACGTCCGCCCATCGTCGTCGTCATGCTCGTCGCGGATCCCGGGAAGCCAGTCCGCCGCCGTACCTTCGGCCGCGCCGTCCTCGCTCTCGTCGTCCTCCCCGACGGGTACCACGGAGATCGATGTCACTTCGAGCGCCGGACCCTGCGCCGCTGCCTCGCGTGCGCGGCGCCCACGCGCGCGATCCGCTGCCCCGGTCAGCCCGGCCCCACCGGCACGCTCCCCGGCCGCCTTCTCGGCCGCCCGCCCTACCTGCACGGAGGCGTCCTCCTCGAGAACCTGGAACCGGATCTGCTGGATCTCGTCGCGCAGGGCCGCAGCCCGCTCGAACTCGAGTTCCCGCGCCGCCTGCTTCATCTCGGCCTCCATGCGCTTGACCAGCGCCTCGACCTTTGCCCGGTCCGCCGCCCCGAACTCCCGACCACCGCGCTCCGAGGTGTAGACCACCGTCGATTCCGCCACCGAGCGCAGGCGCTGGTTGATGTCGTGGATGCCCTTGACGATCGTCGTCGGCTCGATCCCCTTCTCCACGTTGTACCGCTCCTGGACCGCGCGCCGGCGATCCGTCTCGTCGATCGCCGCGCGCATCGATTCGGTGACCCGGTCGGCGTACATGACCACCTCGCCGCCGATGTTCCGGGCGGCCCGCCCGATCATCTGGATGAGCGACCAGCTCGACCGCAGGAAGCCCTCCTTGTCGGCGTCGAGGATGGCGACCAGCGTCACCTCGGGCAGGTCGATCCCTTCGCGGAGCAGGTTGATCCCGACGAGGACATCGAAGACGCCGAGGCGCAGGTCGCGCAGGATCGCCACGCGTTCCAGCGTGTCCACCTCGGAGTGGAGGTACTGGACCTTGATCCCCAGTTCCTTGAGATAGTCGGTGAGATCCTCGGCCATCTTCTTGGTCAAGGTCGTGATCAGGGCACGTTCGCCGCGCTCGGCGCGGACCCGGATCTCCTCGATCAGGTCGTCGATCTGGCCCTCCGTCGGACGGACCGAGATCGTCGGATCGACGACGCCGGTTGGCCGGATGAGCTGTTCGACGATGCGCTGACTGCGTTCCAGCTCGTATGGCCCGGGCGTTGCGCTCAGGTAGATGGCCTGGCTGACGGTCGCCTCGAACTCCTCGAACGTCAACGGCCGGTTGTCGAGCGCGGACGGCAGGCGGAACCCGAAGTCGACGAGGATCTCCTTCCGCGTCCGGTCGTTCTTGTACATGCCGACGGACTGGGGGATGGTCATGTGCGACTCGTCGACCACGAGCAGCCAGTCCGGCGGGAAGTAGTCGAGGAGCGTCCACGGCCTGCTCCCGGCCTCGCGTCGCGAGAGGTGCCGGGAGTAGTTCTCCACTCCGCTGCAGTAGCCGAGCTCGCGGAGCATCTCCAGGTCGAACGTGGTGCGCTGGCGGAGTCGTGCGCCTTCGAGCACGCGACCCTCGGCCTCCAGTTGCCCGACCCGCTCCTCCATCTCGGCCTCGATATCGACGATCGCCCCGGCCAGCTTGTCGGCCGGAGTGACGTAGTGAGATGCGGGGTAGACGTTCGTCTCCTTCCGCTCGGCGAGCAGCTCGCCGGTCAGTGGATCCAGCTCCGTGATCCGCTCCACCTCGTCGCCGAAGAACTCGATCCGGACAATGTGCTCCTCGGACGCCGGCTGGTACTCGAGGGTGTCGCCGCGCACGCGGAAGCGCGCACGACCCAGCGCCGCGTCGTTGCGCTGGTACTGGAGGTCGACGAGCTGGCGCAGGACCGCATCCCGCCGGTACTGGCCGCCCGTCCGAAGACGGAGCACCGTCGCGCCGTAGTCCACCGGGGCGCCGATGCCGTAGATGCACGATACGGACGCGACGACGATGACGTCGCGCCGCTCGAACAGGGCATGGGTGGCGGCATGGCGGAGCCGGTCGATCTCGTCGTTCCGGCTGGAGTCCTTCTCGATGTACGTGTCCGAGCGTGGCAGGTACGCCTCGGGCTGGTAGTAGTCGAAGTAGCTGACGAAGTACTCGACGGCGTTCTCGGGAAAGAACTCGCGGAACTCCGCGTACAGCTGGGCGGCCAGGGTCTTGTTGTGGGCCAGCACGAGGGTGGGCTTGTTCACGGCCTGGATGACCGAAGCCGTTGCGAATGTTTTCCCACTGCCGGTCGCGCCGAGCAGCGTCTGGTGGCGGAACCCGCGGCCGAGCCCATCGATGAGGCGCTCGATCGCCGCCGGCTGGTCGCCGGTCGGCTGGAAGTCGGCTACCAGCTTGAAGTCGGGCACGGCCCGAAGTCTACCAGATGTGATGCCCAAACCGAACGGGTGTTCAGGGTCGTCGTGACTGGCGACTGGCCTGGCGTGGGACGAATGACCCATACCGCCGCGGGCCGCCCGACCCGAGACTTCTGGGCATGGTTCGAGCTACCGGCGGGTCCGGCGTGCCCGCGCGTCGTGAACGAGGTCAGGGTCTGGTCGAGTTCGCGCTCGTCCTGACTCCCATGATGCTGATCCTCCTCGGGATCATCCAGTTCGGCTTCATCTTCAACGCCTACGTCACCCTCACCAACGCCAGCCGCGAGGCTGCCCGTGAGGGCTCGATCTATGTCTACGACCGCACGTTGACGAAGGCCCAGAACGACACGGCACGAAACAACCAGATCAAGTCGTCGCTCACGGCCTCGATGAACCTCTTGACCAAGACGGCGCCGAATTTCACGACCGGCACCACCTGGTCGCAGAGCGGACAGACGTTCTCGAACGGCGACCTCACGGTCGCCTACGTGATCCCGACCGGTGTCACCGATTCCGAACCGCGCACCGGGCAGCAGGTCACGGTGTCCGCGGTCTATCACCAGGACCTGCTGATCCCGTTGATTTCCGCTCTGCTGCCGCGGGACGGTGGTGGGCGTCTGGCCCTGACCGGGCAGGTCACGATGGTGATCAATTGAACCTGCGCCATGCGCTGCAACCGCGCGCCTCGAGACGCGCGGCGGTGCGACGTCGTCCTG
>JANNUK010000493.1:0-8455 GCA_031395155.1 Chloroflexota bacterium
CGGCGATGACGACGAACAGGATTCCGACGAGGGCGGCGTTGCGGGGGTGTTGGAGCGGATGCATCGGTGCTCCTCGGCTACAGCAGGTAGAGGACCGAGAACAGCACGATCCAGACGACGTCGACGAAGTGCCAGTACAGCGAGGCAGCTTCGACCGCGTCGTGATGGCGTGACGAGAACTGACCGGCCATCCCGCGGTACAGGATGACGCTGAGCATGAGGACGCCGCCGAACACGTGCGCGCCGTGGAAGCCGGTCAGCGTGTAGTACGTGGTCCCGAACGACCCGGCAGTAAGGGTAAGGCCCTCCTGGGCCAGGAGCAGATAGTCGTAGGCCTGCATGAGCAGGAAGGCGATCCCGAGGATGACGGTCGCCGACATGTTGCGCAGGAAGCCCGCCCGATCGTCGCGGCGGATGGCGTTGACGGCCATCTGGCAGGTGACCGAGGAGAGCACCAGGATGACCGTGGCCACGAGGATGAGCGAGAGCGGGTTCAGCGTGTGCGCGAACTCCTCCGGGGGCCAGGGTGTGTTCTGCGCACGCGCACTGAAATACGCACCGAACAGGCCGGCAAAGAACATCACTTCGGAGGTGATGAACAGCAGCATCCCCAGGATCGGGTTGCTGATGCCGCCCCGGGCGTCGTGGGCGAGCCCGGCGATCGGGCTGTGCTCGGTCGTGGTCAGCGCATGGCTGTCGACGGTCACGATGGTCGTCCTCGCTCGCAGGTGGTCATCCGTGTCCGTGGCCGCTCTGCCGGTGCCGATGGTCGAACACGGGTCGCTCGGAGCGGATCTCCGGAAGGCGATCGAAGTTGTACGGCGGGGGCGGTGAGCTGGTCGCCCATTCGAGTGTGTTGCCCTCCCACGGATCGTCGCCGGCGATCTTGCCGCTGCGCAGCGAGACGAAGACGTTCCAGAGGAAGGGCAGCATCGAAGCGGCGATCAGGAATCCGCCGACCGTGGCCGCCAGATTGAGATCGTTCCAGCCGGCCCCCGACGCGTAGTCGGCAATGCGCCGCGGCATGCCCTGCAGACCCAGGACGTGCATCGGGAAGAACGTCAGGTTGAAGCCGATGAACATGAACACGAACTGGATCTTGCCGAGGGTCTCGTCGAGCATCCGGCCGGTCATCTTGGGGAACCAGTAGTACAAACCCGCGAAGACGCCGAACACCGATCCACCGAACAGGACGTAGTGCAGGTGGGCGACCACCCAGTACGTGTCGTGGAGCGCGTAGTCCACCGGCACGGACGCGCTGAACGCCCCGTTGATCCCGCCGATGAGGAACATCGACAGGAAGCCGAGGGCGAACAGGAGCGGCGTCGAGAACGTCAGCTGGCCGCGCACGAGGGTGAAGATCCAGTTGAACATCTTGACCCCGGTCGGGACCGCGATGAGGAACGTCATCAGGCTGAAGAACGGCAGGAAGACGGCGCCTGTCGTGAACATGTGGTGGGCCCAGACGGAGAAGCCGAGGGCTCCAATGCCGGCCGTGGCGAAGACGAACGCCTTGTAACCGAAGAGCGGCTTGCGGCTGAATGTCGGCAGGATCTCGCTGATCATGCCCATCGCCGGCAGGACCATGACGTAGACCGCCGGATGCGAGTAGAACCAGAACACGTTCTGGTACAGCACCGCGTTGCCGCCGGTCGATGGGTCGAAGAAGTGGCCGCCGAGGTTCCGGTCGATGAACAGCATGATGAGGGCGCTGGTAATGACCGGCGTGGCCATCAGGACCAGCACGCTCGTGACGAGCACGGTCCAGACCATGATCGGCATCCGAAACAAGGTCATCCCGGGCGCACGCATCTTGAAGATCGTCACCAGGAAGTTGATCGAGCCCAGGATCGAGCTCGTCCCGATGAGGATCAGTGCGGTGATCCACAGGTCCTGACCCGGACCGGTGCTTGCGAGGATGCGATCCTCGGACAGCGGGGGGTAGCTGGTCCAACCGGCCGCTGCCGTCCCGCCAAGCAGGAAGCCCGAGAGGAGGATCACTCCGGCAAGGGGCAACATCCACAGCGACATCGCATTGATCCGGGGGAAGGCCATGTCCGGTGCGCCGATCTGGAGCGGCACGATGTAGTTCCCGAAGCCCGCCAGCATCGGGATGACGAACAGGAAGATCATCACGGTGGCGTGCATCGTGAAGACCTGGTTGTAGAGGTGTTCGTCGGTCAGGAACTGGAGGCCGGGCTGCGCGAGCTCGGCCCGGACGCCGAGCGCGAGGAGGCCGCCGATGAAGAAGAAGATGAACGAGTTGACGACATACATGATCCCGATCTTCTTGTGATCGGTGGTCGTCAGCCACTCGTACAGGCCGCTCTTGTAGGTCGCGGCGGCGGGGTGCAGGGTGGTTGTCGCCATCGCGTCTCCTTACTTGACCGTCAGGGTGCCGGTCATGTCCGGGAACGGGTGGACCGAGCAAATGAAGGTATACGTGCCGGCCGGTAATGCCGGGTAGGTGTAGGTCGTCGTGGCCCCGCCGTCGATCGTCGGCTGGTCCGACAGCACCGATCCGTCGGCGGCGCGGATGTCGACGTCGTGAGCCACGGCAGCCGGATCCTCGTTCTTGAAGTCGATGGCGAACGCCTGGTCGGCCGGGACCTCGAAGGCCTTCGTGGCGTACTTGATGTCCTTCGCGATTTCGCTGAGTGTGACGGCCACCGGGCCGGCACTCGTCGTGGGGGCGGGGGTGGCGTTGGCCTTCTCGATCTTGGCCGCCTTCCACGCATCGTAGTCCGTGGGCGTCATGGCAACGACGTCGAGGAGCATCACGCGATGGCCGGTTCCGCACAGCTCGGCGCACTGGCCACCGAACGTCTGACCAGCCTCGGCCGGGTCCACCGTGAATTCGAAGACGTTGGTGATCCCCGGCACGACATCCCTCTTGAAGAGGAACTTCGGGACGTAGAAGGCGTGGATCACGTCCGGACTGGTGAGCTGGACCTGGACATTCGCTCCGACCGGGACGTGCATCCCGCCGCCAAGGTCGGCGGTCGCGATCTCCTCGGTGAACAGCGTGGTCACGCCGTCCTCGGCGAGGTAGTCGAACTGCCAGCGGAATTGCTCGGCCACGGCCCGGATGTGGATGTCGGGGTTCTTGGCGACGGCGTCGATGGAGTTCAGCGTCTGGAGCGAGATGACGAACAGGTACGCGACGATGACCGTCGGGACGACGGTCCAGATGACCTCGAGGATGTTGTGGCCGTGGGTCTGGACCGGAAGCTCGTCCTGGCCCGGCTTGCGCCGGTAGCGCAGCACGGAGTAGACGATGAGGCCCTCCACGAACACGAAGATCACGGCCGCGATCCAGAACACGATGTCGTACAGACTGCGAATCTCGCGGCCCTGACGTGTGACGGCCTCCGGCGGGAACATGCCGTCCATGAACCCGGTGGCCAGGGCGCCGATGATGAGACCGCCCATCGTCACGACGAGGATCGCGATCAGGATCAGGTCGGAGGCGGACCGCTTCCGGGGGCTACTCGACACTCAACATCCTCGGAGTTGTGCGTTGGGCGGTCTCGGCTCCCGACTGCGGCGGGGCGCCGATGGAGACAACGTCAGACGACCGGCCGCCGGCCGGACCGCCGCCATGATACCCGGACGAGCGGGCCGCTGCGTCGTCTCGCACGAGGGACGGGCGCGTGAGACCGGTGGTGCGGTCGTTCGTGGGACGATGCTCCCGTGATGGGATTTGTGCTCCGCCGGCAGGCTGGCGGCGGGTTCGGCCGCGGCGCAGTGAGGGTTGCCGCCGGCGTTCTCCTGGCAGGCGCGAGCGCCGCCCCGGTGCTCGCCCACGGGGATGTCCCCACCAGGGCCCCCACGGCAGGGAGCCTGATCTTCGGCTGGACGGCCGATCCGGCCCTCATCGTGCCCCTCATCGCGGCGGCGATCCTGTGGTTGGCGGCGGTTCGGAGCGTCAACGGCCGCCACCCGTCCAACCCGGTTCCCGTGCGCCGTTCGGTGCTGTTTCTCGGTGGCCTGGCCGCGGTCGCCATCGCCCTGCAATCCGGGATCGAGCGCTACGACACCACGCTGTTCTCGGTGCACATGGTCCAGCACCTCCTGCTGACGCTGGTCGCCGCTCCGCTCCTGACCCTCGGCGGTCCGGTGACGCTGGTCCTGCGTGTCGCCTCGCCGGACACGCGTCGCAGGATCCTGCTACCGATCCTCCACTCGCGCCTCGTGCGAGCTGTGTCCCACCCGGTGGTCGCCTGGATCCTGTTCGCCGGCGTCATGTGGGGCACCCATTTCTCGCCGCTCTTCGACGCCGCGCTGGAGGACCGCGGGCTCCACGACCTCGAGCACCTGCTGTACCTCGGCGCCGGGCTGCTCTTCTGGTGGCCGGCCGTCGCCGTGGACCCGGCACCCCGCCGGCTTGGCTATCCGGTCCGGATCCTGTACGTGTTCCTGCAGATGCCGCAGAACACGTTCCTGGCTGTGACGTTGCTCAACGCCGCGCGCCCGCTGTACCCCCATTACGCCTCGCTCGCCCGAAGTTGGGGTCCCGACCCCCTCGCCGACCAGCAGATTGCCGCCGGGATCATGTGGCTCGGCGGCGACCTCCTGTTCCTCGCCGCGGTTTTCGCGCTGATCGTTGCGTGGATGCGCGCGGAGGAGCGCACGACCGGGGCATCCGATCGGCGAAGCGACGCGGCACGGGCGGCGATCGACGAGCGTGCCGCGCAGCTCGCGGCAGCTCGCGAACGTGAAGTTGTCGCCGCGGGTCTCAGCGAGACGGGGGGATGGGAGTCGCCAGCAGGTCCCGATAGCGATCCGGGTCCACGTTCCCACCGCTGACCACTGCAACGACCGGGCCGTCGACATCGTCGAGGCCCAACTCGGAGGCGTGGAAACGAAGTGCCGCGACGGTCAACGCCCCCGACGGCTCCACGACCAGCCGCGCCTCTTCTGCCGCGATGCGTACCGCAGCAGCGATCTCCTCCTCGGAGACCGTGACGATGCGGTCGAGCAGCGCCGAGAGGTGCGCGAAGTTGCGATGCCCGATCGACTGCGTTCGCGTTCCGTCCGCGATCGTTCGCGAGGTGAGGTCGCCGCCCCAGCGAACGATGCGCCCAGCGGCGAGAGAGGCTTGCGCGTCGGCGGCGAGTTCAGGCTCCACGCCAATCACCCGGGCGTTCGGCGCCAGAGCAAGCACGGCGACCGCCACGCCGCTGGCCAGCCCGCCGCCGCCGATCTGCACCAGGACCGCCGCCACGTCCGGCAGGTCCTCGACGATCTCCAGGCCCACGGTCCCCTGGCCGGCGATCACCCGATCGTCGTCGTACGGCGGGATGAGCGTGAGGCCGCGCTCGGCTGCCAATCGATCGGCCATGGCCTCGCGCTCGCCGCTCGGCGTGCCCACCGTCACGATCTCGGCGCCGTCGGCCTCAACTCGTTCCCGCTTGACGGCCGGGGCATCGGACGGCATGACGATCACCGCGCGGATCCTCAGGAGGCGCGCGGCGCGGGCGACGCCCTGGGCGTGGTTGCCCGACGAATGAGTGACGACGCCCGCGGCCCGAAGGTCGGGCGAGAGTGCCGTGATCGCGTTGTAGGCGCCGCGGATCTTGAACGACCCGATCGATTGGAGCGATTCAGCCTTCAGGTAGTGACGGTCGCGTGGGACACCGAAGGCGACGAGCGGCGTCCGGAGGGCGATCCCGTCGAGCGTTCGTGCTGCGGCCCGGATCGCGTCGATCCCGACGAGTCCGCCCGACCCATGGGGCGCGTCCGCCATCTAGCGCCTGGCCGATGCGCCCCGGGCGCAGTCGATGCACTGCGCGGCCCAGGGAAGCGCCTCGAGCCGCTCTGCGGCGATCGGTCGCCCGCAGGTCTCGCATGACCCGAACGTCCCCTCGTCGAGGCGTACCACGGCCGCGTCGACGAGCTCCAGGTGCTGCGTCGCGCGCTCGCGGAGGGCGAGGTCGCGCTGCTGGGCGAAGACCTGGCTCGCGGCCGCGGCCTGCGATCCGTAGGTCATCGGATCCGGCGCCGTGATCGTCTCTTCGACCTCGCCGAGCAGCCGCGCCCGCTCCTCGAGGAGCGCCGCGCGCGCGGCGACGGGGTCGAACGAGGGTGTGACCATGACACGATGCTACCGCGTGGCTCCAGCTTGCGTCATTGGGGGACCACCTTCCCGTCAGACGCGGCTGCCGGCGACCCCGCTGGACGAGGTGATGCGGGTTGCGACGTACACGGGAATCACCGAGAGCAGGATCGCGAACAACCCGGCTACGTTCACGACCGGGACCTGGTTCGCTAGCCGGAAGCTCTGGAAGATCCAGATCGGCAGCGTCTTCACGCCTCCCGCGGTAAAGATCGTCACGATCACCTCATCGAACGACAGCGCGAAGGCCAGGAGGGCTCCGGCCAGGAGCGCCGAACGAAGGTTCGGGAACGTGATGTAACGGAACGTGGTCCAGCTGTCGGCGCCGAGGTCGGCCGAAGCCTCCTCAAAGGTGGCGCTCGTCTGCCGAAGGCGGGCGATCGCGTTGTTGTAGACGAGGACAATGCAGAACGTGGCATGCCCGATGATGATCGTCAGGAAGCCGAGCGGGATCCCGACCTGCGAGAACGTGGAGCTCAGGGCCATCCCCGTGACGATGCCGGGCAGGGCGATGGGGAAGATCACGATGAGCGAGATCGCATCGCGCCCGAAGAACCGATAGCGCGACACGGCCAGCGAAGCCAGCGTCCCGAGGACCAGTGCGATGATCGTCGCGGCGAGGGCCGCGGACATCGATGTCAGGAAGGCCTGCTGGAGGCCCGTATTGCGGATGGCTTCGTCGAACCAATGGAGCGTGAACCCCACGGGCGGCCACGACGGCGTCGTTCCCGAATTGAAGGCGTAGACGACGATCAGCGCGATCGGCAGGTAGACGAATGCGAGGATCGCGGCGGCGGCCACCGTCAGGGCCAGCCTGGTCCCGCGCCCGATCGTCACAGCGCGTTGAACGCGCCGAGGCGGCGCGCGATGAGCAGGTAGATCAGCACAATCACCAGCGGCACGAGCGAGAGCGCGGCGGCCAGCGGGAAGTTGCCGGCACCGAAGTTGGCGAAGATCGAGTTGCCAATGAAGATCGTGGTCGAGACCGTCGCGGGGGCGATGTAGTCACCCAAGGTCAATGAAAACGTGAAGATCGACCCGGCGACCATTGCCGGGAAGACGAGCGGCAATACGATCCGCCGGAACGTGGTCCACGAGCGCCCGCCGAGGTCCGAGGACGCCTCGAGGAGCGATTCCGGGATCCGTTCGAATCCCGCGTAGACCGGCAGGATCATGTACGGCAGCCAGATGTAGGTGAACACGAGCCAGACCGCGATGTCGCCGAATCCGGGGCCCTTGAGGCCGAGCGGGGCAAGCGCCCAGTTGACGATGCCCTCCTCGGCCAGGATGAGGCGCCACGAGTAGACCTTGATGAGGTAGCTCGCCCAGAGTGGCACGATCACGGCCACGACGAGCGTGTTGCGCAGTCGTGGCGAGGCAATTCGGGCCATGAAGTAGCCGATCGGCAGTGCGAGGAGACCGCACGTGACCGTTACCGCCGCGGCAAGGGCCACGGTGCGCAGCGTGATGCCCGGATACGGACCATTGATCAGGTCCTCGAAGTTCTTCAGCGTAGGGACATAGATCGTCTGACCGCTGAACGCGTCGCGCGTCCAGAACGCGTTGAGGAGCATGATCGCCAACGAGCCGAGGTAGACGATCACCAGCCAGCCGACTGGCCCGGCCAGGAGGCCGCCGAGGCGGACCGACGGCCGGCGATGGAGCCATCCGGCAAGACGACGCGCAGGGCCCCGGGGTGGCGGCGGAAGGTCGTTCCTGATCGTGGTCATCTGGCTACGTGGCGAGGAAGGGCCGGCCGGGGCCCGAAAGTGGGCCCCGGCCGGGAATCTCGGAGCGGGGGAAGGAGGTCAGCTGGCTCGGACGTCCTGCCAAGCCTTGACCCAGTCCTCGAAGGTCGTGCACTTCACGTCGGTGCGGCCGTCGAGGCAATCCGCGACCGGGGTGGTCCAGTACCAGACGTTGGTCCAGTAGTCGGTATCGGCGGCATGGTAGATGTCGCAATGATCCGGGTTCACCGCCAGGGCGCACGACTCGCGGTTGCCGGGCGCTTCCCCGAAGTACTCGGCGATCTGGATGTTGATCGGCGCCGAGGTGATGTGGTTGATGAACTTGTAGGCGCAGTTGATGTTCTTGGTCTTGGAGTTGATCATCCACGTGTCCGACCAACCCGTGGCGCCTTCCGGCGGCAGGGTTACGTCAACCGTGGCGCCGGCGCCCTGGAGGACGTTGGCGATCACCTGCCACGTGGTGCCGATCGTGGTGTTCCCGTTCGTGAACGAGTCGATCTGCTTCGTGTAATCGGCCCAGTACTCACCGACCGCCGGCTTCTGCTTCTTGAGCAGGTCCACCGCGGCTGCGAGCTGCGTGGCGTCGAGC
>JANNUK010000515.1:0-2159 GCA_031395155.1 Chloroflexota bacterium
CCGAGCAGCGGATGGATCGAGCGACTGATGTAGACGTAGTCGCCGCCCGAGCGCGGAATGGCCGAGGCGAAGAACGAGTAGACCAGGGCCATCGGCAGCGCCAGGAGCAACGCGATCGCGATGCCCTGGAGCAGGTCCGCCCCAGCATAGAACCCCGGGACGAACAGGAGAACGAACGCGACGCCGATGCCGATGTTCTGGTTGTTGACGTTGTAGACGAACGTGTCGAGGGTGCCGATCTCCTTGGTCAGGCCGGTCGCCTGACGGGTGAAGACCTTTACCTCGTCGCTAGCTGCCACCAGATCCTCCTTCCTCTCCAGTCGCGTGGGCCAGCTCCCGTCCCCGCCGGGGTCGGTCCGATGGATTCAGCCCGTGACCAGCTGATGGGACAGTATTGTTCCTCCCTTCAGGGTCACGATCGCTCCAAAGAGCGCGCCGGTCGAGTACGCGCTCCCGGGATTGATCGCGAGAGTTCGCCCGATTCGCACGGCACCGCGCGACTCGTGGATGTGGCCGTGGAGCGACAGCACCGGCTGCCGTCGTTCCAGGAACGATCGGACCGCCGTGCTGCCGACCGGGACCATGACCGTTTCGGCACCTTCGATCACGACCGACAGATCCTCCCGCAGCTTGGGCGCGATGTCGAGGGTGGCTCCGTGGGGCGGCACGTGGGTGGTCACCACGAGCGGTTTGTCCTGATCGATCTGTGCCTCGAGCGCGCTCAGCTGCCGCTCGATCTCAGCCTCGTCCAGCTCCCTCGTGGTATGCCATGGGGTCCGGTTGGACGGCCCGAACCCGAGAAGCTGGAACTCCGGGAACTGGACGACCCGACCGTCGGAGTTCACCACCTCGGCCGATTCGGCGAGGACGTCGTCGACGTACCAGCCGTCGTCGTTACCCGGGATGACGATCGCGCGGATGCCCGTTCCGTGAAGCCGCTCGTCGGCCAGCACCAGCCAGTCGTGGAGGGTCTGAGCCATCACTGCGGTGAAGACCTCGTCGCGGTGGGCCGGATCGGCGTCGAGGGCGGCGTAGGAACGCTCGTCGCAGCGATACGGGTAAAAGCCGTTGAAGCGGATCCGCGCCTCGAGTTCGGCGATCTCCGCCTCGCTACGGGCGATCTGGAGCCGGCCGGCGATCCGGGCCTCGACCCGTCCGTCCGTCCGCTCCACCAGGGGCACGAGTGCCTTGCCGGTGAGGTCGCCGGCGACGACGATCGTGTCGACCCCGTAGAACTTCGCCGAGTTGAGGAATTTGCGCCAGCAGACCTCCGAGCCGTGGATGTCGGCCACGACGTAGATGCTCTCGGCGCGAGCCATGGCTCAGGATCTCCGGAGCGCGACAAGCGACAGCATTTCGTAGGCGAGGTTGGCGGCAAGGGTCGCCGTCTGAGCCGCCGGGTCGTACGCCGGGATGACCTCGACGACGTCGAAGCCGACGAAGTCGATGCCGGTCAGTCCCCGGAGGACGGCCAGCAGGTCGCGGGCCGATGGGCCGCCCGCCTCGGGCGTCCCGGTCCCGGGCGCATAGGCCGGATCGACGACGTCGATATCGAAGCTGATGAACGCTGGTCGGTCTCCGACGCGTTCGCGGATGCGGGCAGCCACGGCAGCGGGTCCGAGGGCGAACATGTCTTCGGTCGTCAGGTAGTCCAGCCCCAGCTCGTCGCGCAGGCCCGTCCAGTCCCCCGCGTCGTAGACCGACCCGCGCAGGCCCACCTCGATCGAGTGGGCCACGTCGACGAGGCCCTCCTCGATGGCCCGCCGCATCCACGTCCCGTGGTTGTATTTCTCGCCGAAATAGCTGTCCCATGCGTCTGTGTGCGAATCGAAGTCGATGACGGCGAGCGGACCGCGCGACCGCGTCGCCCGCAGGTGCGGCAGCGTGCACGCATGATCACCGCCGACGAGCAGCGGGATCACTCCGGCCTCCACGATCGGCGCCACCGCCGCCTCGATCGCCGCGTAGCTCCGCTCGGTGTAGCCGGGCACGATCGCCACGTCCCCGTAGTCGACACACGAGAGCACATCGAACGGCTTGACATCGAGGTTGGTGTTGTATGGCCGAAGCATCACGCTCGCGGCGCGGACCGCGTTGGGGCCGAACCGCCCGCCCACGCGGTAGGTCACGCCGGTGTCGAACGGCACGCCGACGATCGC
>JANNUK010000526.1:0-5031 GCA_031395155.1 Chloroflexota bacterium
GTCCACGCCGAAGCCCAAGGCGCTGTCCTCGAACGGCTGGACGTAGCGGGCCCGCACGCCGTTGAGCGAGTTGACCACGACCGACAGCTTCGCCGGCGACGGTGACGCGAGCGTGATCCTGGCGGCCCATTGAAGCAACCCGGAGGCCAGCTCGAAGCCCGAGTTCTGCTTGCCGATGATGAAGACCCGCTTGCCGGCGTACGTCTTGGCGGACCGCGTGTGGGCGTAATGGGCGGCCAGCTCGATGCCCGGCGTCGAGGGGCTCCAGGGCTCGGCGACACCGACGGCGACGATCGCGATCCGGCAGCGGTACTCGCCGTCGGTCGTCTCGAGCACGAATCGATCGCCGTCCGGTCCCGGCTCGCGGCGGGTCGCCGTCCAGCGGCAGCCGTAGCGGATCGCGACCTGCGCCCGCTCCGTGAACGCGGCGAGGCTCTGTTCCATCTCCGGCCGCGACGGGAAGTCGGACGAGCCGTCCATGAACTCGGCCTGGAGCGCCCGATGCTCCGGCTCGTCGGCGATCATGCTGTTCCAGTCCCACCGCTCGAACGCTCGCGTCCGGCGGTCCTCCGGCGCGTACGGCTTCGTCCACGACAGGAGCCGTTGGAAGAACGGCCACTTGCGAAACATCCCGCCGGGGGCGTCGTCGGCACTGATCGTGGCGTGCTGGATCCCGCGGCGCGACAGCTCGTAGGTCAGCTGGATCGCTCCGGGGCCGCTCCCGACCACGACGACCGGGTAGTCGCCCGGCGGGTACGGACGCTCGTCGGCGCCGGTCATCGGAGCGTCCCCGGCCGTGCCAACCTCCGGTCAGGCCCGGGCACGGTTCGCCGCCCGCAGGCGACGAGCCTGCGCCTGGAGCATGCGATACATGACCCGCGGGTGGTCGACGAGGAACTGCTCGACGGCGGGACCGGCGAGGACCAGGCAGCGCATCGGTCGCAGGGCGACGATGTCGGCAACCGGTGGCGATTGCAGGAGGATCGAGATCTCGCCGAAGAACTCCCCGCGGCCGAGGGTCGAGCGCTGCTCACCGTCGATGACGACACCCACCTCGCCGTCGAGGATGACGTAGAACCCCGAACCGGTCAGGCCCTGGCGAAGGACGCGTTCACCCTCGGCGAAGAAGGCCTCGTCCATCCGGCCGGCAACGCCCTGGAGCTGGGGGGCGGAAAGGTCGGCGAAGAGGGTCATGCCGGCAATCGATTCGACGATCTCGTCGCGGGTGGCCATCGCGGCTGATTCCTCCACGTCGCGCTCGGGGGCGGGCTCGCGTGCCAGTATGTCACCAGCGCCGACGCCGAGAGCCCCGTCTGGCGCCGAGGGCTGCCGCGTCTGGCGCCCGTGAGCTGCTCGGCGAGGGTCGGGCCCGGTTCTTCTCAACGATGAAGATCCCGTGGCGGTCCGAATAGACGGCGCTCGGCAGGCCGTGCTGCTCAGCCGTCTGGGCGATCGTCGTCAGGTAGCCGACGGCGTCCTCCTGGGCCCGGAACGTGGCCCCTGTCACGATCCCCGTCGCGTCATCCGCAGTGCCCCGTACCGTGGTCGCTCGGGTTGCGGAATCAGGTCCTCCGCCTGGCGGTGATGAGCGTGACTGGTGGTGCGTCCGAGAGTTCGAAGCGCTCGATCGCCTCGAACCCGGCGTCTCGGAGCCACTCGACGTACGTCGAGAAGGGATACACGCGCCCGGCACTCGTTCGAAGCAGAAGGCCGAGCGCGTAGAGGACGACGGCCCGGGGTCCTTCGAGCCCCTCGTCGGGGACGGCGTCCATGATCGCCAGACGTCCGCCCGGACGAAGCGTCTCGCCAAGTCGACCCAACAGGTGGCGGTTGGTGTTCTCGTCAAACAGGTGACAGATGTTACCGGCGATCGCCAGGTCGAACTCGTGTCGGCCGAGTTCGATCGCGAAGACGTCGCCGGCCCGCAGTGCGAACCGAGCCTCGAGACCGGCCATGGCGACCGCGCGTCGAGTGGCCGGGATCACGCCGGGCAGGTCGACAGCGGTCACCCGACAGGTCGGATCCCGGGCGGCGATCGCCAGGCTCCAGGGTGCGGCCCCGGCACCGACATCCAATATCCGTTGGCCCGATCCGTCCAACCGTTCTGCGGCCACGACGGCGGCCGGCGCGAAGAATTCGCCGAGGTACCCGACCGCGGTCGGGTAGAGCTCCTCGGCCACGCGGGGATCGTCCACTGCGACCACGGGAAGGTCGTCCTGGATCGCACCGGCCAGGCCGTCCCAAGGAGCGCGCAACAGGGCCAGGCGTACCGGGTCCAGGTGCGTCGCACGATACCGTCCGTCGGCGGTCCGGGCGATGAGGCCCAGCCCGGCCAGCGCGGCGACGAGCAGGCGGGCGCCGCGCTCCCCGATGGAGCACTCAGTGGCCAGCTTGGACGGGTCGATCGGCCCGGCTGCCAGCCGGGCGATGACGCCGAGTCGGTCGGCAGCGGCAAGTGCCGCCGAGGCTGCCACTGCCTCCTGGAGGAACGTGAGGCGCTCGGCCGTCACGATCCGTTGCTCGCGCGAAGCGGTCATGACGCCGGCTGGACCAGTCCCGCCGCTCCATCCACCGTCACGATCTGCCCGTCACGCAGGCGTCTCGTGGCGTCCCCAGTGCCAACGACGGCAGGGATCCCGTATTCCCGTGCGACGATGGACGAGTGCGAGGCCACGCCTCCGGTGTCCGTGACCACGGCTGCCGCTGTCGCGAACAGGGGTGTCCAGGCCGGGGTCGTGATCGGGGCCACCAGCACGTCGCCTGGCTGGAGGCGGCCGAACTCCGAGGCCGAGCGGATCACGCGGACGGGTCCCGTGACGCGACCGGGGCTCGCCGCGATCCCGCGCACGCCCGACTCGCCGCTGGCGCTCGGCATTCGCACGGCCTCCTCGGCCGCGCCGATGAATCGCTTAAACATCGGCGCCACCTCGCCGATGACGAGCGGCGGTACCAGGCGGCGTTGCCCGTCCCAGGTAGCGCGCCGGTGCACCGCTTCCACACTGAGCTCCCGACGGTCGTCGGATTCGGCCAGGGCCGCGAGCAGCTCGTCGCGGGTGATGAAGAACACCTCATCGGGATCGTCGAGCCGGTCCCGACCGTGGAGCAGCTCGCCGAGCCGGCGCACGGCCCGGCGCATGAGCGGCCAGCCCAGGGTGAACCAGTAGACCTGCTCCTCGCGCAGCGGCTGGAACCGCTGGGCCGAGGCCAGGAGCTTCTCGAACCGGGCAAGAAGCTTCGGTTCGCCGGAGAGGGCGGCCCGCGCCTGTTGCTCTGCCACCGCGCGCTCAGTCTCGAGCCGGGAGCGTCGCGCGGCCGCGTCGGCGGCGTCGGACGGCGGAGCACCGCGCTCCGCCAGTGTCGGATGGACCCAGTCGAGTCCGTCCACGGCATGCCCGTATGACTCGAGTGACGGCGAGAACAGGCCCCGCAGCAACCAGAGGTGGCTTCCGCCGAGCCGCGGATGGAGATGGCGCCGGTAGAAGGCCGCCAGCGGGATCTCCGCCTTCGTGGCGAACCCGGCGACGGCCATGATCGAGAAGAAATACGCGCCGGCATCGTCCGCCAACTCGTCGATGAGCGCGACGAGTCCTTCGGGCGACAGCCCGTCGACCTGCGCCTCGCCACGGGAGACGACCGCCCGATGTCGCGGCAGGACCGCTTCCCGCCACTCCCGCACGAACAGCTCGACCCCGAAGTGGGCCGTCTGGGGAATCATCATCACCGCCCGGCGAGGTCGAACGAGGAGTGACGGCAGGAAGTACCGAAGCATCAGCCAGACCATCGCCCGGATGGTCGTCGGGAACGTGCTCAGGTTGTAGAAATACCAGCCATTGACCACGACATGGAGCGGTCGTGGGAGCGGGATCGGGACGTACGCTCGCATCCCCTCATGGAACCGATCCTCAAGCCGGGTCAACAGCCAGGATTCGAACAGCGGTGTGACCGGGTCACCCAGCCATTCGCCGAGTCTCAGGTTGCGGGCCCAACCGCCTGGCAGAGGTGGTCGCCAGTCGGCCGGCTCCGGCAGGGCCGTCATCGGTCGCGCCTGGAGCAGGAACACGGTGCCGTCGGCGATCGCCCACTCGATGTCCTGCGGTGTCCCGAGATGCGCCTCGACGCGCCGTCCCAGGTCCGCGACCGCACGTGCCTGCCCGGCGTCGATCGATCCCTCGCTTCCCCGCTGACAGACGGCCTCGCCGCTTTGTACGGTCCACTCATCCGGGGTCGCCTCGCCGGCGACCAGCCGTTCGCCAAGACCCCGGACCGCACTCACGACCGCCTCGCCGCGGTGCCCCGTCACGGGGTTTGCGGTGAAAGCGACGCCGGCCGCTGCGGCCGGAACGAGTCGCTGGATGAGCACCGCCATGCCCGGTACGCCGGCGTCGCCGAAGGTGGCTCGATAGGCGACCACCCGCGAGTCGAAGACGGATGCCCAGCAATGACGCACCGCGTCGACGACGGCGTCGGGTCCCCTGACGTCGAGGACCGTCTCGTACTGGCCGGCGAACGATGCGCCGGGCAGGTCCTCGGCCAGGCCGGAGGAACGCACGGCAAGCGGGATCCCGTCGAAGCGCTCTGCGGCGGCCCGCAGGGCGCCCTCGACGTCCGCCGGGAGCGGCGCAGACTCGATCTCGGCGGGGGTGACATCACCGGCGAAGCGATGGATGGCCAGGAACGCCTCGAATGCCTCGACGGTCAGAACGACGCCCTCCGGCACAGGGAAGCCGGCCCGGTGCAGCTCTCCCAGGGTCGCCGCCTTGTTGCCGGCCCGCGCGGCGTCGTCCCGAGTCAGGTCGTGCAGGTCGACCAGGTAAGCACCCCTGGCCACGTCAACCGCTGTCACCCGGGCCTCCTGTGCCTTCACTGGACCGCGATGGTGCCGACCATACCGGCTTCCTTGTGGCCGGGGACGGCGCAATAGAAGTCGAGCGTACCGGCGGCGGTCGGCTTGATCGCCACGGCGGTCGTCGAGTTCGCCGGCAGCTGGACGCTGACGTCCAGCGCGTCGATGTCGAAGGAGTGGGCGAAGCC
>JANNUK010000570.1:0-4582 GCA_031395155.1 Chloroflexota bacterium
CCGCGCAACAAGCCGCCGTTCCCGGTCGAGGTCGGGCTGTTCGGGAAGCCGACGGCGGTCAACAACGTCGAGACGCTCGTGAACGTGCTGCTCGTCCTGGCCGGGGGGTCCCGATGGCGACGGCCGCGGGGGCGGCGAGGCGTTCGCCTCGATCGGCACCGAGGGTTCGACCGGACCGAAGCTCTTCTGCCTGTCCGGCCATGTCGCCCGACCCGGCGTCTACGAGGTCGAGTTCGGGATGACGTTGCGGGAGCTCATCGAGCTCGCCGGTGGCGTACCCGGAGGACGGGCCATCCAGACGATCCTGCTCGGCGGCGCGGCGGGCGTCTTCGTCGGCGAGGAAGCGCTGGACACGCCGCTCACGTTCGAGGCGACACGGGCAATCGGGGCGACGCTCGGTTCGGGCGTCGTGATGGTCTTCGACGAGACGGCCGATCTGGTGGACACGCTGCGGCGGATCGCCCGGTTCTTCCGTGACGAATCGTGCGGACAGTGCGTGCCCTGTCGTGTGGGCACGGTCCGCCAGGAAGAGTTGCTGGCCCGGTTGGCCGCGGCTCAGCGGGCACCCGCGCCGGTGCGCTCCCGCGAGGAGGAGCTGGAGCTCCTTCGCGAAATCGGCCAGGCGATGCGCGATGCGTCGATCTGCGGGTTAGGCCAGACGGCGTCGTCCGCCATCGAGTCCGCGCTCAAGCGACCCGGTATGGTGGCGCTGTGACCCACGAACCGACGCCGCAGCCAGGGCACGGCGGACATGCCGAGGCGCCCCCCGCCCCCCTGTCGAACATCCTGCTCCACCCGCCGGCACGGCCATCTCGCCCGCCGGCTGCCCCACCCGCCGCCGCGCCGGCCCCCGTGGAGGTCCAGATCGACGGAGTGGCCGTCAGCGTTCCGGCCGGCTCGACGATCCTCGAGGCGTGCCGCGCCGAGGGCATCGACACTCCGACCCTCTGCTATTCAGAGAACCTGACGCCGGTCAATGTGTGCCGCGTGTGCGTCGTCGAGGTCAAAGGCTCGCGTGTCCTCGTTCCCGCCTGCTCGCGCAAGGTCGAGGCCGGGATGGACATCCACACCGATTCCGAGCGGGTCCGGACATCGCGCAAGGTCGTGCTGGAGTTCCTGGGTTCGTCGGTGGACGTGTCGCTGGCCGGCCAGTCCGTGCCCGATGGATCGATCGGCGCGTACATGGAGCGGTACGGGTCCGACCCCTCGCGCTACGGGCCCGCGGCCCCGCCCGCTGCCGCCGGCGAGCGCGATGCCCACGAACCGGGCCACCATCACGCGCCGGCCGGCGGCCCCGAGGCGGCCACCGTCGCCCAGCCGGTCAAGGTGGACAACGAGCTCTACGTCCGCGACTACAGCCGCTGCATCCTCTGCTACAAGTGCGTCGAGGCCTGCGGCGAGGACGCCCAGAACACGTTCGCGATCGCGGTCGCCGGGCGCGGCTTCGATGCCCGGATCTCGACGGAGTTCAACGTCGGCTTGCCCGACAGCGCGTGCGTCTATTGCGGCAACTGCATCGGCGTCTGCCCGACGGGCGCGCTGATGTTCACGTCCGAGCACGAGATGCGGGCCGAGGGCACGTGGGACGAGTCCGCGCAAACGGTGACGAACACGATCTGTCCGTACTGCGGCGTCGGCTGCTCGCTGGACCTCCACGTCCAGGACAACTCGATCGTGAAGGTCACGTCACCGATGGACTCGTCGGTGACCGACGGCCATCTCTGCATCAAGGGCCGCTTCGGCTTCCAGTTCGTCCAGAACCGCGATGGGTAAGCGGCTGATACGGCGCGGCGAAGCCCGCCGTGTCAGGATGGGCGGCGACACGGGTTACATCACTTCGGGATGGGTTGTATCATGCCGACTGTGGAACGGACCCAGATCTCGCTCGGCAGTACGCAGGCCGCCCGGCTTCGACGTCTAGCCCGGGAACGGGGCACCTCGATGGCCGCGCTGATCCGCGACGCGGTCGACCACGCCTACCCGGAATCGGAGGATGACTCGCCGGATGCGCGCTGGGCTCGCGCCCTCGGCGTAATCGGGAAGCACCACTCCGGACTGACGGACGTTTCGATCCGTCACGACGATTACATCGTCGACGCGATCGAGGAACACCTTGGGCTGCCACCGATGAAACCTTGAGCGTCCTCGTCGATAGCTCCGCCTTGTACGCACTCCTCGATGCGGACGACCAGAATCACCGATCGGCTCGCCGCTTCCTCCAGGCGGAGGGTTCGCGGACGCAATTCATCACGCATCAGTACGTGCTCGTCGAGGCGATTGCTCTCGTCCAGCGACGCATTGGCATCAAAGGCGTGCGTGACCTGGATCGCCTCGTCGGCATGGCCGATGTGCTGCCCGTGGATCGGGACCTGCACGACCGCGCGTTCGCGGCGCTCCTCGGAGCCGATCGGCGTTCGGTGTCCCTGGTCGACTGGACGAGCTTCATCCTGATGCGGGACCTTCACATCGATACCGCCTTCACCTTTGACCGCGACTTTGCGAGCCACGGCTTCGATGTGATCCCCGCCTAGCCGAGCAGGTCGCGCAGATCGATCCGGATGTCGTGGGTGTAGACATTGAAGCCGTCGCCGCGCAGGAAACCGACAAGCGTCACCCCGAGGCGGTCGGCGAGGCGGATCGCGAGGTCCGACGGCGCCGATACGGCGCAGATGATCGGGATGCCGGCGATCGCCGCCTTCTGGACGATCTCGAAGCTGACCCGGCCCGACACCATCAGGATCCGGTCCCACAGCGGCAGCTCGCGCACCTTGACCCGCGAGCCGATGAGCTTGTCCAGCGCGTTGTGACGGCCGACATCCTCGCGCACCGCGACGAGCCGCCCGTCGGTCTCGAACAGCCCCGCCGCGTGCAGCCCACCCGTCCGTTCGAACGCCGCCTGGGCATCGCGGAGGCGACCGGGCAGGGTCAGGATCACGGAGCGGGCGACGACAGGAAGCCCCTTGGGGAGCGGCTCGGCGCGAACCGCGACCGAGTCGATCGACGCCTTGCCACAGATCCCGCACGAGGCGGTGGCGACGAAGTTGCGCGCCGCGATCTTCGAGGCATCGAACCGCCTGGTCAGCCGTACGACGATGGCGTCGTCTGGCTCGGCCATGAAACCCGGGTCGCCGTACTCGATGCCGGCGATGGCCGCGTGAGCCGCCCCGACGTCCCGGACATCCCCGCCCTTGCCTCCGCCGAGCAGCCCCTCCGTCGTCAGGAACCCGATCGCGAGCTCGTCCTCGTTCCCGGGCGTGCGCATCGTGACCGCGACCGACACCGGCTGCTGGCGGGGGCCGGCCGCGCGGATCTCGAGCGGCTCCTCCCCGACCACGAGGTCGTCTCGCACCTCCAGCTCCGATCCACGCACAGAAACGATCTTCGTCGTCGTCACGTGGCGGATCGGCAGAGCCTGATCGAGGGACGCGGTCACAGCGCGAGTGTAGGTCGCCTTATGCTTCTGTGATGGCCGGCCTCTCGCGAGCACAGTTCATGGCACTCGCCGCGGCGCGCAGCGCCGTCCTGGCCACGGTGTCGGCCGATGGACGGCCTCGCACCGTCCCGATCTGCTTCGTCATCGGCATGACGGACGACGGCAGGCCGGCCGTCTACAGCGCGATCGACGACAAGCCGAAGGCCGACGACGACCCACTCGCTCTGGCTCGCATTCGCGACATCGCAGGTAACCCGCTGGTAAGCGTGCTCGTCGACCGCTGGGACGAGGACTGGAGCCGCCTTGGCTGGCTGCGCATCGATGGTCGGGCGGCCGTCGTGGAGCCACCGCCCGCAGTGGTGAGCGCGCTTCGGGAGAAGTACCCGCAGTACGCCGGCCATCGCCTCGAGTCGCGCCCCATGATCCGGATCACCCTGGAGCGAGCCCGGGGCTGGGGCACCCTCGCCGGCGACTGACGGGTACGTTTGCCGGGAGGCGACGTGACGGAGTCGTCAGCGCGGTCGGCGAAGGTGGAGGGCGGGCGCCTGCGGGCGGAGGCAGTGCGTCGACGACATCGCCGCCGAATACGAGCCCGTGCCCAAGATCGCGACGATGTCGCCCTCGGCGACCGGCGGGAACGGGTACGCCTCGGCAAACAGGTCGTGCGCCTCGTTGATGTGGCCGGCCACCGCGACCGTCCAGGTTCGTTCCGCGAGCGGATCCCGGCACGGGACGACCTCGTTGAGGAACCCGTAGATGAAGTAGCCGTTGGTCAGATTCCAGCCGGCATCGACGCCGACGAATCGCGCCCCGGCGCGATCCTCGACGGTCACGACCTCGGCCAGGAGCAACCCCGCGTCGCGGCCAAGGTGGTCGCCCGGCTCGCAGGCGATCGTCACGCCCAGCGGCCCGAGGTGACGTGCCAGCACCGCGGCGTAGTCGTCGAGGTCTACAGGGATCTCGTTGCCTCGCCCCGGCGCCCCCAGGCCGCCACCAACGTTGACCTCGGCCAGCGGGCATCCGAGTTCGATCAACCGCCGGGCCATGGCCGTCGCGCCTTCCAGCGCGCGCTCGAAGGCCGGCAGGCCCTCGCTCAGCCATCCCGAACCCGCGTGAAAGTGGAGCGTATCGATCATCAGGTCGTACGAC
>JANNUK010000586.1:0-4240 GCA_031395155.1 Chloroflexota bacterium
CGACGGCGAGTCGCCGACGGACGAGGTTGCAAGCGAGGACGATACGATGGAGGAGGTGGCCGATGCCGCCGAGGAAATCGCGAGCTGACCTGACCGTCGGACGGCGGTCAGGGCCTCAGCCGCCGGTGTCGGCCGATGCCGGCGGCGGTTCACTCGCCGGCGCGGACGCGGGTGCCGTCGAGGCGGCGGCCATGACCGGCAGGCTCCGACCGCCCTCGACCAGCCAGCAGGCCGCTTCCTGTCCGCCTCCGATGTCGAACAGGGGTGGCTCCTCGACCTTGCAGCGGTCGAAGGCCAACGGACAGCGTGGGTGAAACCGGCAGCCGGACGGGATATGCGCCGCGTCGGGGGTCTCGCCGACCAGGATCATCCGCGTGGCTCGCTCGCCCGGTGTCGGCGGATCCGGTGTGGGCGACACGCTGACCAGCGCCTTCGTGTACGGGTTGTGGGGGTCGCGGATGACCCGCTCGGCGGGGCCGATCTCCATGATCTTGCCGAGGTACATCACCGCGATCCGGTCGGCCAGCACCCAGGCCAGCGACAGGTCGTGGGTGATGAACAGGTAGGTCAGGCCGCGATCACCGCGCAGATCCAGCATGAGCCGCAGGAGTTCGGTGCGGATCGACACGTCGAGCATGCTGACCGGCTCGTCGGCGATCACAAGCTCCGGGCCCATGACGAGCGCGCCGGCGATGACGACCCGCTGTCGCTGGCCGCCGGATAGTTCGTGCGGGAAGCGCCGGGCGAAATCCTGGGCGGGTCGCAGGCCGGCCGCCTCGAGCGCGGCGTGGACCTTGATGGTGCGCTCGGCGGCCGATCCGCCCAGCCCGTTGACCACGAGCGGCTCGGCCACGAAATCGTGGATGGATTGTTTCGGGTTGAGCGTCTCGTACGGGTCCTGGAAGATGATCTGGACCCGGCGGCGGTAGTCGCGCAACTTCCGCTGGCCCCACAGGTCGGTCACGTCCTCGCCATCGAAGACGACCCGCCCGCCCGTCTGACGCGTGAGTTTCACGAGGACGCGGCCCGTCGTCGTCTTGCCGCTGCCCGACTCGCCGACGAGGCCGAGGACCTCGCCGCGGCGGATCGTAAGGTCAATTCCGTCCACAGCCCGGACGACGCCGTGCGTCCGCCGGAGCAACGTGTCGAGGAGCCCGTGCCGGATCGGAAAGTGGACCTCGAGACCCTCGAGTCGGACCAGTTCGTCGTCGGCCGTCGGTTTGATGGCGGAGGTCGTCATGCCGGCGTTCCATTCGTGGCGGGTGGTGTCGTGATCGGGACACCGTCGCTGCCCTCCGGATAGAGGTGGCACGCCACCCGAACGCCGTCGCCGAACGTCACCTCCGGCGGGACATCGGTCCGGCAAACGTCCATGGCGAACTGGCAGCGTGGCGCGAACCGGCAGCCCGGCGGCGGCTGGCGGAGATCGGGCGGCGACCCCGGGATCACCTCGAGCGTCCGCCGGTCGGCGTGGATGTTGGGGAACGCGGCGAGGAGTTTCTGCGTGTAGGGATGCTTCGGCCGAACGAAGACCTCGCTGACCGGGCCCTCTTCGGCGACCCGGCCCGCGTACATGACCATGACCCGATCGCACGTCTCGGCGATGACCGACAGGTCGTGGGTGATGAGGATCAGGGACAACCCGAGATCGCGCCGGAGCCGTTCCAGGAGCTCGAGAATCTGCGCCTGGATCATGACGTCGAGGGCGGTCGTCGGTTCGTCGCCGATGACGATGGCCGGGCCGCAGGCAAGGGCCATCGCGATCATCGCCCGCTGACGCATCCCGCCGGACAGCTCGTGCGGATAGGCCCCGGCCCGCCTGCTCGGGATGCCAACGAGTTCGAGAAGCTCCTCGGCTCGCCGCACCGCGGCCTTCCGATCGAGCCCGAGCCGCTCCGAGATCGGCTCGGCGATCTGGTCGCCCACCGTGCTCACCGGGTTGAGCGCGTTCATCGCCCCCTGGAACACGATCGAGATCTCCCGCCAGCGGTAGCGCCGAAGCGCGTTCGCGTTCTTCTCGACGAGGTCGATCCCGTAGAGCTTGATCGCGCCACCCTCGATTCGCGCGTTGGGCGGCAGCAGGCGGACGAGCGATAGCGCGGTGGTGGTCTTGCCGCAGCCGGATTCCCCCGCGATCCCCAGCGCCTCGCCCTGTTCGAGGCGGAAGCTGACGCCGTCGACCGCGCGGACTGTGGCGCCGTCGAGGGAAAAATAGGTGCGGAGGTCAGTCACCTCGAGCAGGGGCGCACCCGGGACAGCCTGCTTTGGCAGGACGCGGTCGCGAATGGCGGTCATCGGCGGCCTCCTCGACGCGGGTTCAGAAGGTCGTCGAGAGCGCTCCCGAACAGCGTGAACGCGAACACGACGAGGATGATCCCGAGCCCCGGCGGGACGAAGTACCACCACGCCCCGAGCCCCGGCGCCCCGACCGAGCGCGCCGCCTCGAGGAGCTGGCCCCACGACGGCTGGAACGGATCGCCGAGTCCCACGAACGAGAGGGTCGTCTCGGTGAGCACGGCCCCCGCGAACACGAGGACGGCGTTGGCGACGATCAGGTTGATGACGTTGGGCAGGATGTGGACGCGCATGATGTACGCCTGACCGGCACCGACGACCCGGGCCCGGTCGACGAAGGCCCGCTCCTTGATCGACAACGTCTGCGACCGGATGATCCTGGCGGTCGACGACCAGCTCGTGATCCCGATCACGACGACGATGACGATGAGGGTCATCCGGATCCCGAAGACCTCGGTGGTGGCCGAGCCGACGACGTCGCGGATGATCGGCGTGAGGATCAACGCGAGGACGAATGTCGGGATGACCAGGAAGAAGTCCGTGATCCGCATCAGGACCGCATCGATCCGTCCGCCGACGAACCCGCTCACGATCCCGACGAGCACGCCGATCGCCACGGTGACCACGGTGGCCAGCAGCCCGATGGTCATCGAGATCCGCGCGCCGTGGACCGTGAGGTTGACGATGTCGCGACCCAGTTCGTCGGTGCCCAGCGGGAATCCGTCGATCGGGGGGCTCAGCCGCGGACCGATCGACGTGACCGCAGTCTGAAGCGGACCTACGAGCACCTCGGGAATCGCCGCGAGGATCGCGAAGAACGTCAGGATGGCCAGGCCGAACATCCCCTCCCGCCGTCGGCTGAACTGGCGGATGAAGTCGCCGGCTCCGCTCGTGCGCCGGCTTCGCGTGGCGCCGGCCACGGGGACCGGTGCGGCCGTCATGTCCGCACCCGCGGATCAAGCAGGCCGTACACGAGGTCGGCGGCCAGGTTGGCCAGGACGACGGCAACGCTCAGCAACAGGAAGACACCCTGGAGCACGGGGTAGTCGCGCGCGGTCAGGGCCTGCACGGTCAACGTCCCAAGCCCGGGCCAGTTGAAGACGACCTCGACCGTGATCGCCCCGGCGATGACATACCCAAGGTTGATGGCGATCAGGGTCACCGTCGGCAGGAGCGCATTGGGGAGGGCGTGGTGACGCAGGATCCGGCCCTCGGTCAGTCCCATGGCGCGCGCCGTGTTGACGTAGTCCTCGGACAGCGTCTCGATGATCGAGGAGCGCATCACGATCGCGTACTGGCCCACAAGCCCCAGGGAGACGGTCGCCAGCGGCAATACCAGGTGGGCACCGAGGTCGGCCAGGAATTCGAACGGGCTCCCGTACACGCGGCCGGCCGTGAGCATGCCGAAGGTGGGCAGCCATTTGATCGAGGACGCGAAGACGAGCAGGAATCCCATTCCGAGCAGGAAATAGGGCGTCGAATACAGGATCAGCGACACACTGTTCCCCAGGTAATCGATCGGCCCGCCGCGTCTCCAGCCGCTGTAGGCGCCGAGCGCGAGGCCAAGGGCGATGGCGACCACCTCTCCCAGGCCGAACAGCAGAATCGTCGGCCAGATCCGCTGGGCCAGGACATCCACGACCGTCTGGCCGCGGGCAATGAAGGAATACCCGAGGTCGCCTGTCAGCGTCGAGGTCGTATAGGCGATGAGTTGATCCGGGAAGACCGGATCGTTCAACCCCCAGCGCTCGCGGAGCGCCTCGATCCGCTCGGGCGTGACGTTGGGGGTCCCACGCAGGATCACCCGCTCCGGAGACCCCGGCATGAGCCGGAACAGCACGAAGTTGATCAGGATGATGGCGACGATCGTGACCGCCGCCTGGCCGAGCCTCCGCGCGATAAACGATCCGCCCACGTCAGGCGCGATATCGATGGGGCCGCCTCA
>JANNUK010000629.1:0-2151 GCA_031395155.1 Chloroflexota bacterium
CAGACCTACGACGCGATCATCGACGCCGTTGGCAAGTACGCGTTTTTCCGCGGCAGACGCTCGCTGAAGCCGGGCGGCATCTACGTGGCGACGGACTTCGGGCGATCGGCGCTCGAGACGATCGCCGTGGCCATCGGGAGCCGCTGGATCGGTACCCGGCGGATGAAGTTCGCGATGGGGCGACGGAACAAGCAGGATGTCGTCTTCATGAAAGAGCTCATTGAGGCCGGGAAGTACCGGGCGGTCATCGACCGGCGATACCCGCTGGAGCAGGTGGCCGAGGCTCACGCGTATGTCGAGACCTGGCAGAAGACGGGAAACGTGGTGCTGACCGTCAACGGCCCGATCCATCCCTGACAGCAAGCCGATGAGAGGACGTGCAGACATGAGAGCCGTTGTCCACGACAGGTACGGGCCCCCGGAGGTGCTGCGCCTCGAAGAGGTCGAGCGGCCCGTGCCCAAGGACGACGAAGTCCTCGTCAAGGTCTACGCCACGACAGTCAACCGGACGGACACGGGCTTTCGCAGCGCCGGATATTTCATCACCCGATTCTTCACTGGCCTGCTCCGGCCGAAGTGGCGGATCCCCGGCAGCGAACTGGCCGGAGAGGTCGAAGCCGTCGGCGCAGCCGTCAGCGAGTTCGCGGTCGGTGACGAGGTGTTCGGCGTCAAGGGCTTCGGCGCACACGCGGAGTTCGTTTGCGTCCGCGAGCGCGGCGCGCTGGCGCACAAGCCGGCCGGCATGACCTTCGAAGAGGCCGCGGCGGTCTGCGATGGAGCGATCCTGGCACTGACGTTCCTGAGACGGGCCGACCTGCGGAAGGGGCGGAAGATCCTCATCTACGGCGCATCTGGATCCATCGGAACTGCCGCCGTGCAGCTGGCCAGGCACTTCGAAGCGGACGTCACTGCGGTGTGCAACACCAGGAACGTCGAGCTCGTGAGATCGCTCGGAGCCGACCGAGTCGTCGACTACACGCAGGAAGACTTTACGAAGAACGGCGAGACGTACGACGTCATCTTCGACGCCGTCGGAAAGCACACGTTCAGGCGGTGCCGGGGCTCACTGAAGCGCGGCGGTGTCTACCTCGCAACCGACCTCGGGTTCCTGGCCCAGAACCCCGTTCTGGCGCTCGTGACCAGGCGGATCGGAGACAAGCGGGTGAGGTTCCCGATACCTCGCTACACGAAGAAGGACGTCCTCTTCCTCAGGGAGCTGATTGAGGCGGGGGAGTACCGGGCGGTCATCGACCGGCGCTACCCGTTGGAGCAGGTGGTCGAGGCATCCAGGTACGTCGAGACGGGGCAGAAGACGGGCAACGTCGTCCTGACCGTCGGCGGCGACCGCGGGACCTGAACCCAGGCGCGGCGTGTACGCAAGCCGGATTGGATACTTCCGCCGGCGGGATCAACCGGGCTCGATGCGCCGTACGGTGGGGACGCGATCAATCGAGCGGTCGAACGAGGCAATCGCGCTGACGCCGGAGCGTTCGGCCGTTGCGACGAGGTAGGCCTCGGCGAAGTCGAGGCGATCGACCTCGTAGACCTCCACTGCCCGCAGGAGCAACTCCACGTCGACGGCGCGGACTTCCCCGAATGCGAGGATCGACCGAACGGCGCGCGCGATCTGGGGTCGTGGCGTCTCGTAGGCCGACTCGAGGACGTACACGAGCTCGGCCACGATCAAGTCCGGCAAGAGGATGGCCTCCGATTCCGCAAGGAACCGGCTCGCCCGAGTCGCTTGTCCCGGAGGGTCTCCGGTGAGGTGTCGAACCAGGACGTTCGTATCGACGAAGACGCTCAAGGTTGCCGACGACCCCGGGCCCGGTGCGTCTCCTCGATGATTTCCGACCAGGGCGCGCCCCGCCTGGCAGCGGGCACCGGGATCGATCCCGCGAGACTGAGCAGGTCCTCCGTCCGGGCGAGGATCGCGCGATCCCCGTCGACGCGAAAGATGACGCGATCGCCCTCCTTGAGCGCGAGGGCTGTGCGGACGGCGCGCGGGATCGTGATCTGGCCCTTGGTGGTCAGCCGGGCGGAGACTTCCATCGCTAAACTCCTTACACCAATTGGAATGTAAGGATACTCCTGCGGCATGCGTGCCGCGCTCCTCGTGTCGGCGTCCGACAAGCTGCACAACGCCAGGTCGAT
>JANNUK010000616.1:0-2107 GCA_031395155.1 Chloroflexota bacterium
CAGGCTCGGGTTGGTGGTCACGCCGTCGAGGACGCCCCACCGCGCGGCAGTACGGATTTCGTCGATGTCGGCGGTGTCGAGGAAGATCTTCATGGGTCGAGGGCTCCTGAGGCGGTGTCGCCGGGCCATTCTACGCCGTAGGTCGGGGATCGGCCGACGCCCGCGAAACATGAGGCCGACGAACGGTCGGCGCGTGCCGCTGCGCGGGTCCCACGCAGCGGCCGGTCCAGGAGTCCGGCCGCTTCAAGGGCGTTTACGGCCAGACGAGCCCCGAGAGCTCCCCATAGATGCCTCCCGACACGGCGCCGGTGCCACCGAAGACCACGATCTGGAGAGGGGCCTCTCGCTCGAGCTCTCCACGCACGAGCGGGTACGCCGCGAGGCTCGGGGCGCTGCCGGGAACCAGCAGGAGGGGCGCCTCATCCCGACCGGCCAATGCCGCTCCGGCGAGCGCGTCGGGGAAGTTCAGGCCGGTTGCCACGTACGTCGTGAACACGTCGGGCGCCGAATAGCTCGCTGCGGCGATCGCGGCGGCCGTGTCATAGCGATTGGCTCCCGCGTAACGGACGACGTTGGACGGCCCGACGAGCGCAGCGAGTTCAGCAGCGATCCCGGATGACACGGCCCCGGGTCCACCGGCGATCACGATCCGTGTTGGAGCCAGCCTCAGGATCTCGGCCCGGACGTCGGGCACCGCCGCCAGGCTGGCCTGGTTCCCCGGCACGAGGAGCAAGGGGGCGTCGTCGCGGCCCGCCACGGCCGCTGCCGCGAGCGCGTCGGGGAAGGCCAGGCCGGTCGCGATGTAGACGCTGCCGACAGGGGGCGTCGGGTAGGTGGCCTGCGAGATCGCAACCGCCGTCGCATAACGATTCGGCCCCGACAGGCGCACGACGCTGGACGCGTACGCCTGGAGCTGTTGGGCGAGCGATGCGCTCACGGCTCCGGTGCCGCCGAGGATGACGATCGTATCGGGACTGAGCGCCAGCAGCTCAACGGTGACCGCCGGCGGGAGCGTCGTCCCCGATCCTGGTACGAGCAACATCGGCGCATCGGCATGTCCCGCGGCCGCGGCTCCGGCAAGCGCGTCCGGAAAGTTCGTCCCGGTGGCGATGTACACGACCGGCACGTCGGCCGGATAGTTGAATTCGGAGATCGTGACGGCCGTCGCGTAGCGGTCTGGGCCGTCGAGGCGATCGATCGGCGGTGCGACATACGTGGCGAAGGCGAAGTCGTAGCCTCCCGACAGCTTCGCGGTCCAGGTCGCCGGCCCGCCAACGTATCCGACGCCTTCGTAGTAGGTGCTTGCGCTCATCCCTCCCCAGTCCCACTTCGCCTGCCCGACCGGAGCGGCGAGATCTGGCGTGACGACGATCGCGACCACGTCACCCCGGTCGACAGGTACGTGGGTGTCCAGCGACACCTCCACCCATGTCAGCGCGTCAGCACCAACGGAGGCGGCAGCGATCGGCTCGCCGGTCGCAAGGATCGCACCATCGGGCGATCCGGCGCGTAGCTCGACGAGCAGATCGCCCGTCGTGGCCGCGGCACGAGCAATCTTGAGATCGACGTAGGAGAGATACCCAGCGACCGAAACGGTCAGCGTCTGCGCGGCACCCGGCGTGCATGGGTCAACCGCCGGAACATCGACGCAGGAGGCGAATCCGGACTCGTAGTAGTACTGATCGAGGTAAACGAGCGCCGCCGCTCGCGAAGGAAAGACGGCGATCGAGGCACCGATCGCGGCGGCCACGAGAAGAGCGCGAGCGCGCCACGGATTGAGCATGGTCCTGGTCCCTCCTGCGGCGCCGCACGGTGGCGCATCGTCTGGAAATCTAACGCCGAGCGCGGTCGTTCGTTACGACGGCTTCGTCGGCGGTCCGAGGTGACCGGGGTATACCTCGGTCAGGCAGGCTCCGTCACCGGGGCCACGATGGTCTCCGGCCTGGGGCGTCCCTCACCGAAGCCACGCGCCACGTACTCCGGCACCCGACCCTCGCGAACGGCCAGGGCCGCGGTCACGAAGCCGTCAAACAACGGATGCGGACGCTCGGGCCGCGACTTGAACTCCGGGTGGAACTGCGATGCCACGAACCACGGGTGATCGCGC
>JANNUK010000054.1:0-4480 GCA_031395155.1 Chloroflexota bacterium
CAGCGCCTTCCAGGCGCGCACGAATCCGGGCCTCGCCTGGGCGGCTTTCGCAATTCCCGCGGTCGGGACGATCGCGAGTATCGTCGGAATCATCGGGATTCTGAACGGTGGGGATTATTGGGTCGTGTGGGGCCTCGGGACGCTCACCGCATGGGTGGGCTCGACATTGTTCGCCGTCATGACGTATCGAACGGCGGCCCTGTCGCGTCGAGCGTCGGCGCTCCTCGGGGTCGGCTCCGTGATGACGATCGTCGCGTTAGTTGGCTTCGTGGATCTTGGGGCCGTCCCGATCGTGTCAGCCTTGATCTGCTTGGGGATGGGCTGGTTCGCGCTGGGTGTCCAGGCGATCCGCATCGACCGACCGGCGAGCGCACAGCGACCGGCCTGACCCGATGGCACGTTTCGACATCGACGGGGATCGATCGGCAGTCGGCAGCTCGTTGGCCCGCATCGTCGCGATCGTCGGCGGCGTCGGATTCGTCGCGCTCGGGGCGTGGGCGATGGTCGATCCCCATTCGTTCTTCGAGGCCCTTGCCAGGTTCGAGCCATACAACCAGCACTTCCTGCAGGACATCGGCGCCTTCCAGGTCGGGCTCGGAGTGGTCCTCCTGCTCGCGGGCCTGTCCGTCCGCGCCGATGGCCTGACTGGTGCACTCGTCGGAGTTGGTGTGGCGGCGGCGCTCCACACCGTCTCCCACATCGCCGGCCGTGACCTCGGCGGAGCTCCAGAGCGGGACATCCCGGTCTTCGCCGCGATGGCGGTCACTCTCCTGGCCGCAGGCGCGCTGCGTTGGCGGCACGTCCGCGACGCCGCCCACTGACGCGACGCGCCTGACGCTCGATACACCGCCCAGATGATGGCGAGCCTATCGCGCGCGACGGTAACTCGCCGGCAGTTCCTTGGCGGCATCTCCATCGTCGCCCTCGGGACCGCCCTCGACGCGTGCTCGCTGATCGGCGGACCATCACCTCGAACACCCGTGACGCCGGCGCCGTCGGGTCATACCCCGGATCTCGTGCTCCGCAACGCGATCGTGCTCACGATGGATCCCGAGGTCCCCACGGCGGACGCCGTGGCCATCGAGGGCGACACCATCACAGCCGTCGGTATGGAAGCGGAGGTCCTGGCCGCTGCGGCTCCGGGCGCCACGATCGTGGACCTCGGCGGGCGCGTCCTGCTCCCGGGCTTCAACGACGCCCACTGTCACCGGATCGGGGATCGTGGTGTGTCCGGCATCGAAACCGCCGAGGACGCGATCGCGGACGCACTGGCCGGAGGTTGGACGAGCATCTCGGAGCTCTTCGTCGACCAGGAACGCCTGGACGAGCTCCGCGAGCTCGACGAAGCGGATCGGCTTCGGCTCCGCGTCGCCTGCTACCTCCCGGTGAACTATCTCGAGGACAAGTTCGGCGTCTGGTTCGGGGATTACGAGCCGCGACAGGTGTTCAGTCCACGCCTGCGGATCGGCGGCGTCAAGATCTTTGCCGACCGGGCCGATCCCGACAAGATGTTCCTGACCGAGCCACACATCGATCGTCCCGACTACTACGGGGATGTCTACTGGACCCCCGATGAGCTGACCGACCTGGTTCGTAGGCTCCACGACGAGGGTTGGCAGATCGCCACCCACACGTGCGGAGACGCCGCGCACGACCTCGTCCTGAACGCGTACGAGGCGGCGTTGGCCGGTGCAGACAACGCCGCCCACCGGCACCGCATTGAACACGCGCTGGTCATCCGCGATGACCAGGTGGAGCGCATGCGTCAGCTGTCCATCCTCGCCTCGATCCAGCTCCCCTTCATGAACTCGGACTGGGGCGAGCTCCTGGAGCCCACGCTCGGGCCGAACCGGCTCGCCTGGGCCGGGCGCTGGCGGGACCTGCTGGAGGCCGGCGTTCCGGTGGTCGGGAGCACGGATTTCCCGTGGGCGATCCGCGACGAGCTCAACGGCGCGTCGGGCCCGGCGATGACCGCGCTCTGGAACGGCGCCACCCGGATCGGGCAGGAGGCGGGCCAGCCGCCGCCATGGTTGGCCGCGCAGGCGGTGACCGTCGAGCAGGGACTCGAGCTCATCACCCGCGGCGGCGCCTATGCGACGTTCGAGGAGGACCGGAAGGGGACCGTGACCGCCGGCAAGCTCGCCGATCTGGTGGTGCTCAGCGACGACCCGCGATCGGTGCCGATCCACGACCTTCCGGATGTCAGCGTCCAGATGACCATGGTCGGCGGGCGGGTCGAGTACCGCGCGCCGGATGCGAGCGCGCTGGGCTCCCTCGGCGGCGCGAGGCCGGGATGATCATTGATCGAGAGAGATGGACGTCTCGGTGCCGCGCGGTCGTGCTGCCGGCGCTCGCCTGCTGGTCGGTGATTGGCTGCGGCGCCTCGGGCACGGCCGATCCGGCTGACCTCGGAGCCTCGAGGCCGGTTGACGCTCGATCCGAACTTCGCAGCTATGTCGAGGACCCCGCCGGGGCCACGGCGAGCAGATACGCCGTCACGGACGACCAGGGCCAGGTCTTGGACGCCGTGAAGATCATTTCAGCCAGCGAGACTGGTGGTTTCATCGGCGTGTATCACACCTCTCGAGATGCCGCCGGAACCTTCGACGTGCATCTGGCAACGTCGAGCAACCTCCTCGACTGGACCTGGAGGGTGCGGCTTGCCGACCAGGCCTCTCAACCAACGATCAAGCCGGCCTCGGATGGCGGGTACGTGGTGGCCTGGGAGCAGGAGCCACCGAACCATCTCAGGTTCGCCTACTACCCAACCTGGACGGACCTGCTCGCCGGCGCCGCCGAGAAGACGCTCGATGCGCCGCTCAGCCTGTCGACCTGCGCCGAGGGCACGCCCAACCTGTACTCGGCGAGCCGTACGTTCCTCGATGTCGGCTTCCACTTCTACGACGACTGCGACCTTGATCGGCAGGCGCACGGCACGACGGACTGGACGGCATGGGCCGCAGCCGAGCGGCCTTCGCTCGAACAGTCCGTACGGACGCTCGGGGTCATGGGCGGCGTCGGGGATCGCGACATCATCAGCTTCCGGGGGTTCGACTTCACCCTTATCGAGGGTCAGGTCGTCAAGGGCGACTGGAGCACATGGCGGGTCTTCCTGTACGACGACGCGACGGGCGAAGCCGACCAGCTGGACATCCGGACTGAAGCCGGGAGCACGGCGTTCACCAATCCAACGGTCGAAAGGATCGAGATCGGCGGACAGATGGCGATCGTGGTGACCCTTTTTGTGCCGAGTGAGGGCGCCCGGGGCGGGGAGGCCGGTCAGCTGATCTACTACCGGACCTACGAGCCGGCCGGGCCCGAGTAGCGCCGTCCTGCGCCCAGGGCCACCCGGGCTGGGCGACGCACAGGATCAGACCGGCTTGAACGCCTCGAAGGGCTGTCGACACCCGGTGCAGTGGTGGATCGATCGGCACTGCGTGGGGCCGAAGGCGTTCTCGAGGACGGTCCGGCGGGAGCCACAGTGCGGGCACGAGACGGACGCAGCCGGGGCCAGCTGGATCAGCATCGGAGCGGCGGTGGCCGGGGCTGGCGAGGGTGGTGCGAAGCCTGAGCGGCGAAGGCGCTCGCGACCGCGAGTTGTGATCCGATCCGACGTCCAGGGCGGCGCGAACGAGAAATCGACACGGACCGGGCGGTCGAATGCCGCGAGGCGCTCCTCTACCGCAGCGCGGATGACGTCGAGGGCCGGGCAGCCCACAAAGGTCGGGAGCAAGGTGACATGGATACTGCCGTCGGTCGGGTCCACGGCCGCGCGTGCGACCAGCCCGAGATCGACGATTGACACCACCGGGATCTCCGGGTCGGCGACCTCGGCGAGCGCCGAATGAACGGCCGCGACCGTCGGCGGTCGCCGACGCTCAACGAGCGCGGGAGAGGCGGTAAGGCTCACCACGTCGCCGCCGGGTCCAGACGGCGGACGCAGGTGAACTCGCTGTGCAACCACTCGAAAGCTGCCGTGTGGTCGAGACGACCCCGCTCCGAGTCGGCGGCCGGCGGAGGAGGCGTGAGCCGAAGACGCTCGAATGTCGGTCCGATCAGGGCGCGCCACCGGGCCTCGAGGTCGTTCATCGGGGCCGCCAGGATTCCACCGGAGACGAGCGCGGCCTCGTCCTCAAGCGGTGCGAAGACCGTCGCCGCGTCCGGCGCGAGGCGTTCGAGCGCGTCCTCCAGCCGAACGCGTGCCTCGCCGCCGGCCAGCGCCAATCGCTCCAGCCACGCCCCGACGTGCATCAGGTGGTAGCGCTCCTCGCGGCGGATCTTGCCGACGAGCTCGGCGAGCGGCGCCCACGACGCAGACGCAATAGCCTCGAGGCGCACAGCATCGGCCGTGTCGTACAGGAAGCGTCGGGCGATCGTGTCGGCCCAATCGCCGCGCGGATGGTCCAGGAGCCGGCAGTGGCGGTAGTCGGGAGGTTCGCGGTCGTAGGCGATCGCATCGGCGTCATGGCCGTCGTCAAGG
>JANNUK010000120.1:0-3041 GCA_031395155.1 Chloroflexota bacterium
GCCGCCCTACCTCGCCTCGGGGACGACCGTGACCGTGAACGGGATCTCCACGTACCTCGACTGTCGCGGCAGCGGGAGCCCCACGGTCATCCTGGAATCCGGGCTCGGGACCGGTGCGGCCGGCTGGGGGCTCGTCCCGAACCGGCTCGCCGCGACGGTGCGGGTCTGCGCGTGGGATCGACCCGGGATCGGGAACAGCGCGCCGATGGGCCACCACACCGCCGCCGACGTCGCGGCCCACCTGCGGGCGACGCTCGCGGCGGCCGGTGAGTCGGGGCCGTTCGTCGTTGTCGGTCACTCGCTCGGAGGCGTCTACGCTCGCGTCTTCACTGCGACGTACCGCAATGAGGTCGCCGGTGTCGCGCTCATCGATCCGTACCTGCCGGACGTGCGACCGGTCGAACACGTCGAGATGGACACGGCGCTGCGCGACGAATGGCTGGCCGATCTCGCGTCGACGAATCAACTCGTCGCGGCAACCGAGGACCTCGACTGGGAGGCCACCGAGATGGAGCTGGCGGACGCGTCAATCCAGGGGCTGCCGCTCGAACTCGTGTTCGTCGAGCAACGGCTGCGCTGGGACGCGCGCTTCGATCCGGTCGAGGCCGAACTCATCGCAACGTGGCGCAGCCTCATTGGGAGCCTCTCGGCCAACCATCGGTTGACGATCGCCGAGAACAGCACGCACATGATCCAGTGGGACCGCCCGGAGCTGGTCGTCGACGCGGTGCGCCGCCTCGTTGCCGCGTTCCGCGCGAATGGCGGTACCGTGGTCGTGACGAGCGACGCGCAGGAAGCGTGGCACGGAGGACGTCGATGGCCGACCGGATAGAGTCACGCGAGCTGGCACGGGTGATCGCCGCGACAGGCCGGGCCCACCACGCCGCATTCGCGGCCAGCGATGGCGCCGATCCCGAGTGGGCGCTCTGGTATGCCAGCCACCTTCAGGCGACCGTCTGGGACCGCCTCGGCTCGATCCCGACCCGAAGCGAGCTGACCTACCTGTTGATCGCGGCCGAGCGCGCGTATGCCACGGCCGGCGGGGACCGCGCGGACTGGCCGGCGTTCTACGCCGGCTACATCCTCGATCACTACCTGGGCGCCTGAATCGTGGACCGCTGGACGACGATCGTCGAGCCGTTCCGGATTCATTCGGTCGAGCCGATCCGGCTGACCACGGTCGAGGAGCGCCAGCGGGCGCTCGAGGTCGCCGGCTGGAACCTGTTCGGGCTGCATGCCGAGGACGTGCTGATCGACCTCCTGACGGATTCCGGGACCGGAGCGATGAGCCGCGACCAGTGGGCGGCGATCCAGCACGGCGACGAGAGCTACGCGGGCAGTCCGTCCTGGTTCGTTTTCCTGGACGCGGTACGTGAGCTGTGGCCCTTCGAGCACGTCATCCCGACGCACCAGGGCCGGGCGGCCGAGAAGATCCTGTTCTCCGTGCTGGGCGGTCCGGGCAAGGTGATCCCGAACAACACCCACTTCGACACCACGCGGGCCAACGTCGAGTTCACGGGTGCCGAAGCTCTCGATCTGGTCATCGCCGAGGGCCGCGATCCGTCGGCCGACCATCCGTTCAAGGGAAACATGGACGTCGACGCGCTGGAGCGGCTTCTCGCCGAGCGTGCGGGCGATGTGCCCGTCGTGTTCGTGACGATCACGAACAATTCCGGCGGCGGCCAGCCGGTGTCCATGGCCAATATTCGGGCCGTGCGAGCGGTCTGCGACCGATACGGGATCCCGTTCTTCCTCGATGGCTGTCGCTTCGCCGAGAACGCCTGGTTCATCAAGGAGCGCGAGCAGGGCTACGAGGACGTGCCGGTCCCCGACATCGTCCGCGAAATCGCAGGTCTCGTCGACGGGATGACGATGAGCGCCAAGAAGGACGGAATGGCCAACATCGGTGGCTGGCTGGCGATGAACGACGCTGCACTCGCCACCGCGTGCCGCAACCTGCTCATCCTGACCGAGGGCTTCCCGACGTATGGCGGCCTCGCCGGCCGCGATCTCGAGGCGATCGCGGCGGGCCTCCGCGAGGTGGTCCAGGACGATTACCTCCGGTATCGGATCCGCTCCACGGCCTATCTCGGGGACGCGCTGGACCGCGCCGGGGTCCCGATCGTCAAGCCCGTGGGCGGGCATGCCGTCTATCTCGACGCCCGCGCACTCCTTTCGCACATCCCGCCGCTCCACTATCCAGGCCAGGCCCTGGCCGTGGCGCTGTACCGCGAGGGCGGCATCCGGGGCGTCGAGATCGGGACGGTCATGTTCGGCCTCCATCCCGACGGAACAGAGGTGGCGCCGTCCATGGACCTCGTTCGGCTGGCCATCCCGCGTCGCACGTACACGCAGAGCCACATCGACTACGTGATCGAGGTGGTCCACTGGGTCGCGGAGCGCGCGGCGGACCTGCGCGGTTACCGGATCGTCGAGCAGCCGGCCCAGCTGCGCCATTTCACGGCGCGCTTCGAACCCATCTAGGTCGCCACGATGCCCGGCGGCTTACGGGAACTTCCAGTAGATGGCGCCGGTGTAGCAGTGGCGCAGCGCGAGGCAGGCACCTCCCGTGAGATCCCAGATACGGCCTGACACGTAGGGACCGCGATCGACGACGGGCATCGTGACCGTGATCCCGCTGGCCGGGTTGCGGAAGGTCACCATGGTGCCGCACGGCAGGGTCCGGTGAGCCACGCCCACGAGGGTCGTCGTCAAGGCGAGCCCGCACGCCGTTCGCCTGCCATAGAAGCCCGGCCCGTAGAAACTCGCGTTCCGGTCGTACCGCCACACGGGGACGGCGATCGCCGAAGCAGCCGGCACCTCGACGAGTGGTCGCGAGGTGGGACCGACCGGCTCCGCGGGTTCGCGAAGGATCGATGCCGGGTCGAGCGCTCCGTCCGAACGGAACGCGGGATCGAGAGCAGGCGCCATCGCCGTCCCGTCAGTGAAGGGCAGGACCACCACCTCGCGGAACGAGACGGGGTCGGTCGGGAACTCAAGGCTCAGGGCCCGAGAACCGGCCATTCCGGGGAAGGCGACCA
>JANNUK010000158.1:0-4570 GCA_031395155.1 Chloroflexota bacterium
GACCCACGACAAGGGCGAGTGCCCCGAAATCCCGCGGACGTGCCGTCTGCACAACAGACCCCCAAGAACCGATGTCCCGCCAACTGCCTGGGTCGACGGTGACGAGATTGTAGCTGCGAATCGTCTGACGTGCGTCGTCGCAGATCTGTTCCGCGGGCGGACGCAAATCAGATTGACAACGCGGTCGAAACGACGTTTCGCGGCGACCAAACCGCCCAGCACCAGGGCGAGCAGTCCGGCGCCGATGGCATCGCGAATCCGCGGTTGCATGGGCGTACCTCGGGCTACGGGAACGGGCACGCGGCGCCGTACAGCACGGTCAGGATGGTGACCCCACCGAGCGGCGCGACCGACGACCGGATGAGACAGGCGCCCTCACCGAACGACTCGAGGACCTGGCTGCCGTCCTCGAGCGGACCGGACAGCGATTCGGTGCGAAACCCGGCGACCTCGAGCTCCGATTGCAGGAAGGCCACGGTTGCGGTCACGCTGCCCGGCACATCCATGGTCGCGCTGGCCGGACCACCCCCGGTCTCGGCGGGCTGGAATTCCGCAGGAAGGGGGAAGTCGCTGGGCAGCGCATCCCAGATCCGTCCCCACGACGTATCGGTCTGCATCGGAAGCTTCGGGCCGCTCGCCGCGGGCGTTGTCGACACGACGTCGGTCGCTGATGGGATGCCCGTGTGGGGCGAGGCGCCCTGTGTGGCCGGAGGTGGAGCAACCGACCCACCGCAGGCGACCACGAAGATCGCCGCGGAGACCAGGGTCGCGGACAGGGGCCCGATCCGGGCCTGCCGTCGGGATGGTGTCACCCGTTCATCGTAGCGGCGGGTGGCGATCGGCGGGCCGGGCCGGCTGACCGGGCCGGCCTGCCGGGTCAGGACATGGCAGGACCCCGTCGCCCCCAGAGCGACGGGGTCCTGGGCCGGAGTGCCTGCTCACCAGGTGCTCCGGAAGGTCGACGTCCGGACGGGGCCGGATCGTCGCCGAGGGGTTTCGGTCATCGGCCGAGGACAGTGGGAGGATCAGACGGCCGTGGCGGCCTGGGCGGCGAGGAGCTGCGGGAGAATGACGAGGATGAGCAGTGCTGCCAGCAGGACGAGGCCCAGGGTTCGAATCGTGGCGAGGGCCGTCGCCCTGAGGGTTGATCGCATGCCGCTGAGACGCCGGACGTCCCGGCGATGTTGCGTCGGGAAACCTCGGCGGTCCCCGGAGCGTGAAGTCCTTGACGACGATAGAACAGATGTTCGATACTAGGCGACCCCAGCGCGCCCGCTTGAAAGGCCCCCTGATCGCCCGAATCGGACATCGCCCGTGGCACCCAGGCCGTACGCCGAGCTTCATTGCCATTCGAACTTCTCGTTCCTCGACGGTGCCTCGGCGCCCGACGATCTCGTGGCCAGGGCCGTCGAACTCGGCCTGTCGGGCCTGGCCATCACGGACCACCTTGGGCTCTATGGGGTGGTCCGGTTTGCCGGTGCGGCGGAGGCGGCCGGCCTCCATCCGGTGGTCGGGATCGAGCTGGAGCTCCTCGACCCGGCGACCCCCGACCCGAATGGGATCGTCATCCCCGCGAAGCGCCCGGCAGCCCGGGGAGAGCGGCGCTCGCCGGAGGCCGTCGAGGTCGTTCGCGAGGGGCAGCCCGTCCGGCCGCGCCCCGACCGCGCGCGGTTGCCCGGGCACCGGCGTGAGGTCAAGGAGGACCTGCGCGGGATCGGGGAGCGGCAGCGCGGTCCGCACCTGACCCTGCTCGCCCGCGACGCGACCGGCTATCGGAGCCTGTGCCGGCTCGTCAGTCGGGCGAACCTGGCCGGCACCAAGCGGGTGCCACGGTTCGAGCAGGCGCTCCTCGACGAGCATGCCGAGGGTCTCGTCGCCCTGTCCGGATGTCGGGACGGGGAGATCGCCCGCCGCCTGCGGGTGGGTGATCGAGCCGGGGCACGGGCCGTCGCCGAGCGCTACGCCATGCGGTTCGGGCGGGGCGATGGGGCGGCCACGAGCGGATTCTTCCTGGAGTTGTCGCACCACCTCCTGCCGGACGACGACTGGGTCGTCGCGGAGACCGCAAACCTGGCCGCCGAGCTGGGGCTGCCGGTCGTCGTCACGAACGACGTTCACTACTCCCTGCCGGAGGACCGCGAGCTCCAGGACGTCCTGACGGGGATCGCCCATGGGCGCGCGCTGGACGCACTGGCCGATCTGCGCCGGCCCGACGGCGAGTCGTACCTGAAGTCGGGAGACGAACTGGCGGCGATGCCACCGGGTGAGGGCGGGGTCGCCGGGGACGCCGGGGTCGCCAGGGTCGCCGGGGAGGCCAGGGTCGCCGGGGAGGCCGATCGGACGGCGCGCGCCTGGGTGGAGGGGATCGCCACCAGCGTGGAGCTGGCGGCGTCGTGCCGGGTGGACCTCGGGTTCGAGCGGTATCGCTTCCCGGGGTTTCCGGTCCCGACCGGGGAGACCGCGTTCAGCTATCTCGTCGACTTGTGCCAGAAGGGCGCCCGTCGTCGCTACCACCCGCTGACCCCGGCCGTCGTTCGCCAGCTCGCCCACGAACTCGAGGTCATCGAGCGGACCGGTCTCGCCGAGTTCTTCCTCATCTGCTGGGACCTCATGCGGTTCGCGAAGGAGCGCGCGATCCCGGCCCACGGGCGCGGGAGCGCCGCCGGTTCGATCGTCGCCTACGCCCTCGGGATCACCCGCGTGGACCCGATCCGCCACAACCTCCTGTTCGAGCGGTTCATCAACGAGGGCCGGGTGACGTACCCGGACGTGGATATCGACTTCGCGTCGTCGCGCCGCGAGGAGGTGATCCAGTACGTCTACGAGCGCTACGGGGAGGAGCACACCGGGATGGTCTGCAACCTCGTCACGTATCGGGCGCGCTCGGCGGTTCGCGAGGTGGGCGTGGCGCTGGGCTTCCCGCGGCCGCTCGTGGATCGCGTGGCGAAGGCGCTCGAGACGTACGACAGCGTGATGGTCCGACGCGACCTCGAGGCCGACGGTGGTTTCACGGAGTTCTTCCGGCGACCAGGCGAAGGGGGCTCCGCGGTGCGGGCCGGAGATGCCGTGGCGAGCGCGGCCGGGCTGGCCGGCGAGCGCGGCCTGACCGACCGGATGGGGCGGCTGGTGGGACGAGGAGCCGGCGGTCGTGGCGGCCGCGGTGGTCGCGGCGGCAACGGGACGTGGCCGGTCGCCTCGGGCTCGGCACCGGCGATCCGCTCCGGCAGCCCGGGCGATGACGAGGGCGGTCCGGGCGACACGCCGGCCAGCGTGGCGTGGCTGCACGATGGCCGGGGGACGGGCGTGGCCCCGGGGACGGTCGATGGTCGGGCGATCCACCCCGACAGCGGGGTCCTCCTGCCGCCGGCGCGGCGGACCGACCGGCTCGGTCGGCCACACCACTGGGATCCGCCGCCGGTGCGGCAGGGAGGCGCGGGGAGGGGAGGTGCGGGCCAGACGGCCGCGAGGAAGGGCGGCGCCTCGTCGGTGGCGCGACTGGAGCCGGAGCCACCATCGCAGCCGATCGGCGGCAGCACCCGCGGGATGTCCGACTGGGAGCGCTGGCTCGAGTTCTGTGCCCGGATCGACGGCTTCCCGCGCCATCTCTCGATCCACTCGGGCGGGATGCTCGTGACGGCGGCTCCGTTGATCGATATCGTGCCGCTGGAGCGCGCGACGATGGCCGATCGGGTCGTCGTCCAGTACGACAAGCGCGACGTCGAGACGCTCAAGCTCATCAAGCTGGACCTGCTGGGCCTCGGGATGCTGGCCGCGATCGACGAGACGGTCCGCCGGATCGAGCACGACTGCGCCGTCTGCCTCGACCTCGATCGGTTGCCCGAGGACATCCCCGAGGTCTTCGCGATGCTCCAGGCGGCCGACACCGTGGGCGTCTTCCAGGTGGAGAGCCGGGCCCAGATGCAGACGCTCCCGAAGTCGCGACCCGGGAGCCTCGACGACCTGGTGGTCGAAGTCGCGATCATCCGACCGGGCCCCATCCAGGGCAACGCGGTTCACCCGTACCTTCGCCGGAAGCAGGGCCTGGAGCCGGTCGCCTACCTCCACCCGAGCCTCGAACCGGTGCTCAAGGACAGCCTCGGCGTGATCCTCTACCAGGAGCAGGTCATGCGGATCGCGATCGAGGTGGCCGGCTTCACCCCGGCCGATTCGGACGGTTTCCGGCGAGCGATGGGGACCTGGCGATCGACCCGCGAGATGGAGAAGCTCCACCTCCAGTTCGTGGACGGTTGCCTGCGCCAGCCGGGGATGACTCCCGAGATGGCCGAGGAGCTGTTCCGCCAGGTTTCCGCGTTCGCGAGCTTCGGGTTCGCGAAGAGCCACGCCGCAGCGTTCGCGCGGACGGCCTACGAATCGGCGTTCCTCAAGCTGTTCTACCCGGCCCAGTTCCTGGTCGGGTTGATCAACGCGCAGCCGATGGGCTTCTATCCGGTGGAGGTGCTGCTCAACGACGCGAAGCGCCACGGGGTGGCGGTCCTGCCGGTCGACATCAACGCCTCTTCGTACCGGACCACCACCGAGTGGGTGGGCCATCCAGGCTGGGCCCTGGCTG
>JANNUK010000164.1:0-6001 GCA_031395155.1 Chloroflexota bacterium
GGGCTCGGACGAACTGGACCAGGCGCTCCTCGAGGCATCCGAGGACGCCCTGCTGCGCGGCACGTCGCGAACCATCGAGTTGGGGGGTGCCTCGCTGTTCCTGGAGGCCTTTCCGGTCCGGCCTCGGCTCGTCATCGTGGGTGCCGTCGAGGTGGCCCGCTCGCTCGTGCGCCTGGCCGGCGAACTGGGCTACGAGACGGTCGTCGTCGATGGTCGGAGCGCGTTCATCACCACGGATCGCTTCCCGACTGCAGACCGGCTGGTCGTCGGCTGGCCCGACGAGGTTGCCGACGAGATCGGCCTGGGTCCGAACGACGCCGTCGCGGTGCTCAGCCACGACGTGAAGTTCGACGAGCCGGCGATCACCGAGGCGCTTCGCCGCGGGTGCCGCTACGTGGGTGCAGTCGGCTCGCGCAAGACGCAGTCGGATCGGCACGAGCGGCTCCGCGCGGCCGGGGTGGGGGAGGACAACCTCGCCCGGTTGCGTGGGCCGGTGGGCCTGGACCTCGGCGGTCGCGCCCCGGCCGAGACCGCGCTCGCGATCATGGCCGAGATCGTCGCCACTCGCTACGGCGGCAGCGGTGCCCCGATGCGGACCCGCGCGGCAGCCGCGATTCGCATCACGGATGAGGCCACGCCGATCGCAGGTGGCTGAGCCGGCCGGCGGACGTCTCGCGGCCGTCGTCCTGGCGGCGGGCGCAGGTTCGCGATTCGGGGGCGGGAAGCTCCTCGCGGCCGTCGGCGGCCGGCCGATCCTCCAGCACGTGCTCGATGCGATCGCCGAGGCGGGGATCGCGGACGTCGTCGTCGTCCTGGGTACGGACGGGGAGCGCATCGAAGGCGGCATCGCGTGGCGCGCCGAGCGGCGCATTCGAAACCCCGACCCGACGGCGGGACTCGCGAGCTCGCTCCGGATCGGGTTCGCAGCGCTGGCTCGGGCCGCCCAGGCGGAGGCGGGGACGGATGGGAGCCCAACCCCCGACGCGATCCTCGTGGCGCTCGGCGATCAACCGCTCCTCTCGCCGGCGACGATCCGCGCGCTCGTCAATGCGACGCGCGCTCCGGAGCGGCCCGTCGTCGTGCCGCGCTATGCAAACGACCGTGGCCGGAACCCGGTGCTCCTGGGTCGCGAGGCGTTCCGCCTGATCGACGAGACAGCCGGCGATCGCGGGCTCGGACCCGTCCTCGAGGCGCACCCGGACGTCGTCCACGAGGTTCCCGTGGACGGCGACAACCCCGACATCGACGCTCGCGCCGATCTGGCGACCCTCGCCGAGCGGGCATGGGCCGATCGCGTCCGGGCCAACCGGGCCCAGGTGGACCGTCTCCGCGAGATGCCCGACGGCACGGACTTCTACGCGCCGGTCACCGGTCTGTTCCGGGCCGATCCGCGTCGGACGGACGAGAGCGTCCTCGTCGCCCTCGTCGAGCTCGCTGAACCCGGCGAGACCTGGCTCGACATCGGCGCCGGGGCGGGTCGCTATGCCCTGCCCCTGGCGCTTCGGGTCCAGCGGGTGATCGCCGTCGATCCGTCGCGTGGGATGCTCGGAGCACTCGGCGAAGGCATGGCGGAGTACGGCATCGCGAACATCGAGGTTGTCGAAGGCCGCTGGCCACCGGCCCCGGGCGATGCGCTCGCCGCGGCGATCGGTCCCTTCCCGGCCGTGGACGTCTCGCTCATCGCCCACGTCTCGTACGACATCGAGGCCATCGGCCCGTTCATCGATGCCATGGAGGCAGTCGCGAGGCGCCTGTGCGTGGCGATCCTGATGGAGCGCCAGCCGGCATCACTCGCCGATCCGTGCTGGCCGCTCGTCCATGGCGAGGCCCGGATCCCGCTTCCCGCGCTCCCGGATTTCGTGGAGCTCCTGCGAGCCCGCGGACGCGACCCGCAGGTTCGAATGATGGAGCGCGAGGCGCGTCGCTTCGCATCGCGGGGCGATTTCGAAGGGTTCCTCCTCCGGCAGCTCTGGATCGACGACGAGGGCCCGAAGGCACGGCGCTTCGAGTCGGCGGTCGACGAACTGCTCGATTCGGGCGCCGACGGCACCGTTTCCCTGCGCGGCGTGCTCCCGATGGCCGTCGGCGTCGTGACCTGGGAGCCGCACGTCCAGTCCTGACCTCGGGAGCCCAGGTCCGGAACCTCGGAGGTCCGGCCCGTCGGAATCGCCGCCGTCGATGGTGGCCGGGTGCTGGACCCTGGTCCCGGCGCCGGCGACCCCACCGCGATGTACCCGACCGGTCGGGAAGCCTCCCAACCCCCGGGCGAGCTTACCGAGCCCTTACATCTCCCCGTGTCCCGGTGGTGGAGCCCATCGGGTCCCTCCGGCACGGTAGCGATGTCGAGCCGGCCGATCTCCGGATCGATGGGTCCATCGAACCGCAAGGGAGAACCACGAAGATGACCGTTACCGGGTCGATGCTCCGGTTCGCGGGCACGGCACTCCTCGCCGTGGCCGTCGCGGGCTGTGGCGGGCTCGACCGAACCAACCGCGGCGCAGGGGCCGCCTCCGACGCCGATCCCGCACCCGCGGGTCCAGGTGCAGTCGACGGATCCCTGGATGACTCTCTCGGGGTCGACGTTGCCGCCGATGAGGACCTGGCGGCCGAACTCGACGCGTGGCTGGCCGGATCCGAACTGGATGCGATCGATGCCGGCCCGGGTGTCGGCAGCGGGAGCGCCGCCGCAGCGTCCGGCCCGGCGGGAACCCCGGCTCCGGCCGGTGGGGCATCCGGCGCGCCCACGCCCGGGCCGCTGCCCCCATTCGATGCCGGCTCATTCGCCGATCTCGACGCCACCATGTCCACCCTCGACAGCGCACTTGGAGCCGGCGAACCCGGCTCGGAAGGGAACCTGCCATGAACCGACGATTCAGCCGCATCCTGTCAATCGCCCTCGCCGGCCTCGTGCTCGCGGCGAGCGCCGTCCCGGCGCTGGCCGCCGAGGAGCCGGCGCGTGATCAGGCCGCCGCACGCGAGGGTCGCTGCGCCGAGGCGTGGCGTGCCTTCAGCAACGATCCAACGATCGCCGAAGGGATTGCTCTCGGCGACTGCGAGATCGATCGCCGGATCGACGATCTCGGCACGGTCCGGGCTCGCGTGGTTGCCTCAGTCGTGATGACGGACGGTCACCAGACCACGGTCCTGCGGATCATCGACAGCACCACGCACGACCTCCGCGCGCTCCGTGCCGAGATCCACGCCGACACCGACCTCGCCGAGCTCACCGCGGACCTCCGCCGGATCGCTCACGACTTCCGGGTCTACGTGCTCGTGATCCCGCAGGCCCACCTCACGAACGCGGCGGATGCCGTGATCGCGATCGGCCGGCGCTTCGACGCCTTTCACGAAAAGGCGACCGGCTACATCGAGCGGGCGAAGGCTGCCGGCTACGACACGACGACGGCCGAGGAAGCCCTCGCTTCGATGAACCGACACGTGGCCGCGGCCGAAAAGCTGGTCGATGGCCTCGCCGACAAGGTCCTCGAGCTCACGCCGGCCGATTGGAACGACGGCACGGCCAAGCCGATCCTGGACGAGGCGCGTCGCGACCTTCGACAGGCGCGCGAGGAACTCCGCGCGGCTCGCGCCGATGCGAAGGCCGTCATTGACGCGCTGCGCGCCCTTCGCAACTGACGGCTCCACGATCTCTCCTTCCAGGGGGACGCGCCCGGGCCCGTTGCAGCGGACCCGGGCGCGTTGCGCGCATCCCGGAGCCCTTCGGCCGTCGATCCGCACCGAGCGCTGGACTCCTTCGGCGAGCGGGCAGTCCGATCGCCAGATCCGGCACGCCGATCGATACGTATGGACCTCCAGTGGCTCTTGCTCGTTGACGCCGAAACGACCTCGGCCTATCCTCGTCGGGTACCCTGAAAAGCCCCGAGATCGTCTGCTGAGTCGCCCGATTCGCGACCCTGGCCGGCGTCCCCGAGACTGCCCCCGTCATGAGCTGCGCTGGCCGCAGTGGACGCGCCAGTCGCCGCTCTCGCTCGAAGCTGAGAGGAGGCGCGCGCGTGATCCCAGCGGCATTCGACTACGTCAGGCCGGCGGATCTCGACGAGGTCCTGGGGATCCTGCGGGATCGCCAGGGAGAGGCCAAGCTGTTGTCGGGGGGCTACAGCCTCCTGCCCCTCCTAAAGCTGAGGCTCGCGCAACCCGAGTTGCTGGTCGACCTCCGCGATGTCGGCGGGCTTGACGGCATCGTCCACACCGACGATGACATCCGGATCGGTGGTCGCGTGACCCACAAGCGGATCCAGGAGGACGAGGGCCTCGCCACGTCGCTCCCGATCATGCGCGAGGCGGCCGCCGGCATCGGCGACCCGCAGGTCCGCAACTGGGGCACGATCGGCGGATCGGTGGCTCACGCGGATCCATCGTCGGATTGGCCGGCGGTGCTTCTCGCGCTCGGCGCGTCGGTCGTGTTGCGCAGTGCCGGCGGCGAGCGGGTCATGCCCGTGCGCGGCTTCTTCCTCGACACCTTCGTCACCCAGATCGAGCCGACCGAGGTGCTGACCGAGGTGCGGATCCCGCACCCGGCACGGAACGGCGGTGGGGCGTACAAGAAGCTCGAGCGACGCGCCGGCGACTTTTCGACAGTGGGCGTCGCCGTCCAGCTTGCGATGAGCGACGACGGCCGGATCGCCTCCATCGGGATCGGTTTGACGGCAGTCGCCGATGCGCCGTTTGCCGCCACCGAGGCCGAGAAGGTCCTCACGGGCGCCAGCCCGGGCAATGAACTGATCCAGGAGGCGGCTGCCATGGCCTCAAAGCAGAGCAAGCCCGTGACCGACAGCCACGGCCCGGCCGACTACAAGCGAGCGATGGTCGCAGAGATGACCACCCGAGCCATCCGCGCTGCGCTCCAGCGCGCCGGCGCCTGACGGAGGACGAGACGAGATGACCACCCAACACGTCAGCGTCACCGTCAACGGCGAGGTCCGCGAGGCCGATGTGGAGCCGCGCCTGCTCCTCGTTCATCTTCTGCGCGAGAACTTCGGCCTCACCGGCACGCACGTGGGATGCGACACGAGCAACTGCGGCGCGTGCACCGTCCATGTCGATGGGGTCAGCGCCAAGTCGTGCACGATGCTCGCCGTCCAGGCCAATGGATCGGCGATCAAGACGATCGAAGGGATGGCCAACGGAGCCGACCTTCATCCGCTCCAGCAGGCGTTCTGGGATCAGCACGGCCTCCAGTGCGGCTTCTGCACCCCGGGGATGATCATGCAGTCGGCCTGGCTCCTCGAGCAGAACCCCGACCCCTCCGAGGCGGAGATCCGCGAGGGCATCAGCGGCAATCTCTGTCGCTGCACCGGCTACGTGAACATCGTGAAGTCCATCCAGCAGGCGGCCGAGCAGATGCAGGCCGCCGAATCCGCACCGGCCGAGCCGGCCGCGGCGAGCTGACAGGGGAGTGACGAGATGACCATCGAGATGGAGCCTCAGACCACCCCCGAAGTCGGCGGGATGGGCCATTCGGTCAAGCGCAAGGAGGACCCGCGGTTCATCCGCGGCAAGGGCACCTACATCGAGGATCTGACCCTGCCGGGGATGCTCTGGATGGACATCGTCCGGAGCCCGTATGCCCACGCGAACATCAAGAACATCGATGCGTCCGAGGCGCTGAAGATCCCCGGCGTTCTTGCCGTGATCACCGGCGCCGACCTCGAGAAGGCCGGCCTGCACTGGATGCCGACGCTCGCCGGCGACACCCAGATGGTGCTCCCGACCACGACGGTCAAGTACCAGGCCCAGGAAGTCGCAGCCGTGGTGGCCACCACGAAGTACGGTGCGGCCGACGGTGCCGCCGCGGTCTACGTGGAGTACGAACCGCTGCCGGTCATCGTCGATCCGTTCGAAGCCCTGAAGCCGGACGCGATCATCCTCCGGCCGGACAAGGGCCCCGACAAGCAGACGAACCACATCTGGCACTGGGAATCGGGCGACAAGGCGGCGACCGACGCCGCACTCGCGTCGGCCGACGTGACGATCTCGGAGG
>JANNUK010000231.1:0-7859 GCA_031395155.1 Chloroflexota bacterium
ACGTCCTCCACGCGGGCGATGTTGCCGGTCGATTTGGCCATCTTGGAGCCAGCCATCTGGAGGTGGGCACAGTGCAGCCAGGTCCCCACAAACGGCCGCCCGGTGGCCGCCTCGCTCTGGGCGATCTCGTCCTCGTGGTGCGGGAACACCAGGTCGACGCCGCCGGTGTGGATGTCGAAGGATTGACCGAGATGGGCCCTGCTCATCGCGGAGCACTCGATGTGCCAGCCAGGCCGGCCGGGGCCGATCGCCGTGTCCCATGATGGCTCCGTGCCGCGCGGGCCCTTCCAAACGGCAAAATCGCGCACGTCGTCCTTGCCGTACTCGTCGGCCTCGACCCGCTCGCCGACCCGAAGTTGATCGGGATCCAGTCTGGCCAGCCGTCCATAGGCCGGCCACGACGAGATCCGGAAGAAGATCGAGCCGTCGGGGGTCCGGTAGGCGTTCTCACGCTCCAGGAGCGTTTCGATCAGCGCGGTCATCTCGGCAATGTGGCCGGTGGCACGTGGAAGGACGTCGGGTCGGGTCATGCGCAGCGTGTCGGCATCGGCCAGGAAGCGATCGAGCCAGCGATCGGCGAGAACGTCGATGCCGACCCCCTCGGTCGCGGCACCGCGGATGATCTTGTCGTCGATATCCGTGACATTCATGACCCAGGTGACGCGGAGGCCGCGCCAACGGAGGTGCCGGACGAGCAGGTCCGCGAACAGGAACGACCTGAAGTTCCCGATATGGGCAGGACCGTACACGGTCGGCCCGCAACTGTAGATCCGGACGTGACCGGGCTCGAGCGGCACAAGCGGCCGAACATCGCCGGTCAGCGTGTCCATGAGGCGGATCCCGTCCATCACGCCGGCCCCACCGTCGCCACCGCCTCGGCCCCGATCCCGCGACCCGCCCCCTCGGGGCCGGACAAATTGCCGCTCGACGCCTTGACGTTCACGGCTCCTGGATCGATTTCCAGGAGCTCCGCCAGGCGATTCCGCATGGCCGGCAGATGAGAGCCCAACTGAGGGCGTCCGGCAACGATCGTGAGGTCGACCGAACGTGGCCGTGAGCCCACCGCCGCGAGGCGTCGGACGACCTCAACGAGCAGGTCGCCGCTGTCCGCGCCCTGCGGCGTGCGATCGTCGGCGGGAAAGAGGTGCCCGAGATCGCCGAGACCGGCGGCTCCGAGCAGGGCGTCTGCGACGGCGTGTAGCGCGACATCGCCGTCCGAATGCCCGTGGAGCCGCGGCGCATGCTCGATCTCAATGCCTCCGAGGCGGAGCGGGCTGCCCGGTCCAAACGGGTGCCAGTCACGGCCAAGACCTACGCCCGGCTCGACCCTGCGGAGGGTCATGGCAACGCGATCGAGGTCGGAGGGCAGGGTCACCTTGAGATTGTCGGCTTCACCAGGGATGGCATGAACGGGGATTCTACAGGCCTCGAGCAGCGAGGCCTCATCCGTATACGTCTCCGGGGCACCGGGGGGATGGACGGCCCAGGCATCGGCGAGGATGTCGCGGCGGATGCCCTGTGGCGTCTGAGCCGTCGCCAGCGAGGATCGGTCCACCGTCTCCACGATGCGGTCGCCGTCGATGCGCTTGATCGTCTCGGCCACCGCCAGCACGGGTATGGCTGCACCATGCACGGCCGCGGCGACCGCAACGGCATCCACGAGGCGCGGGCTGGCCAGCGGCCGCGCCCCGTCATGAACGAGGAGCACGCGCGCGGACGGATCCGACCCGCCGGCCAACCCATCCAGGCGCAGCACACCGGCGGCCACCGACTCCTGGCGCCGCTCACCACCGGCGACCACCGCCGCGACCTTGGCCGGCAGCCATCCCGCCTCGACGTACAGCGACAACCGATCGCCGGGGACGACGAGCACGATCCGGCCGACGCTCGGAGCCGCGGCCACCGCAGCCAGCGACCAGGCGACGAGCGGGCGACCGCCGACGATCGCCAGGAGCTTGTCGCGCCCGGCCATGCGTCGTGATGATCCGGCCGCCACGACCACGGCCTCGACGGGAGGGACTCGGCCCGACACGGTCGTCGAACCGTCGTCTGTCACTCGAGGCGGGGCTGGGCGAAGATCATTCGACCGGCCACGGTCTGCAGGACGCGGGTCACGGCGACGTCCAGATCGCGATCGACGAACCGCGAGCCACCCTCGACCACGATCATCGTCCCGTCGTCGAGGAAGCCGACGCCCTGCCCGGGCTCCTTCCCTTCCTGGATCACCCGGACCCGGAGTTCCTCGCCGGGCAGCACGGCGGGCTTCACCGCGTTGGCCAGTGAGTTGACGTTGAGGACCCGGATCCCCTGCAGCTCGGCGACCTTGTTGAGATTGAAGTCGTTCGTGAGGATCGCTCGGCTGTAGCGCTTGGCAAGAGCGATCAGCTTGCCGTCGACCTCCGCAACGTCGGGTGCGTCCTCGTCGATGACGTGGACCGGCGTGGCCGCGTCCTTCTGCATTCGGCCGAGGATCTCGAGTCCACGTCGCCCGCGATTGCGCCGCGTGGTGTCGGGAGAATCGGCAATATGCTGAATCTCCTCGAGGACGAACCGGGGGACGAGGAGAGTCCCGTAGATGAAGCCGGACTCGACGATGTCCGCGATCCGCCCGTCGATGATCGCACTCGTATCGACGACGATCCGCGGATCGCCGCTCCGACCCGGCGACGCATCAACATCGTCGTTGCGCCGGACGAGACCGATCGCCTCGGCCGCCAGCAGCAGGTCCGCTCGCTTGGCGATCGTCAAGCCGGCCATGCCGAGCCCAAGCGCGAGCGAGACACCGAGTGGCAGCCAGGTCCCGAGCCAACCGTCGATGCCGGCCAACGGCGAACCGAGAAGGAGGCCCATGAGGAGACCGATGAGCAGGCCCGCAACAGCCGTCACGAACTCGGCCGTCGACAGGTCCTGGACGCCGCGGACGAGGCGGGCTGCTGGAACGATCGTGAGATACGGCAGGATCGAGAAGCCGACCACGACCCAGGCCACGACCCAGGCGGCGATCAACGCACCGCCGCTCGGGGCGATGTCGAACACCTTCTGGTTGGACACGACCAGGACGATCCCGATCAGACCGCCGATGGCGGCCCCCGTGAGCCGGACAGAACGGATCAACGAGCATCCTCTGGTTCGCGTGCCGCGGCAGCCCCAAGGGCGCACCGAACGACGACGGCGCGGGTCAGCCTAGCATCGCCGCGAACGCGGTGCCACGGTCCGTCGCGCCCAAGGCCGAGCCCGGGTCGCGGCGGCGGCGCGGGCAAGCTCCATTTCGATTGATCCGGGCGCGGTCAGTCGACTGGGGCCGCGGCCAGAGCCGCACCGGCCACCACATCGCGCAGTGCCTCGCGGACGGCGTCGGCGAGCGTCGCCACTGCGATCATCTCGAGGTCCGGGAGCATCGGGGGCGTGCCGCCGCGCCACCGGCTCGGGACGATCGCTCGGCTGAACCCGAGCCGCCCCGCCTCACGCAACCGGCGCTCGAGGCCGGCCACTGGACGGAGCTCGCCGAGGAGCCCGATCTCCCCGATCGCGACGGTTCGACTCGCGATCGGTCGATCGCGGGCCGACGACGCGATGGCCAGCGCCAGTGGCAGGTCGATGCCGGGCTCGTCCACGGCGAGGCCGCCGGCCAGGTTGACGTAGACATCCTGTGATCCAAGGGCGATGCCCGCGCGTCGACCGAGAACGGCCACGAGGAGCGAGAGCCGATTCGGGTCGACGCCGATCGCCTTTCGCATCGGTGTTCCGTAGCCGGCCGGTGCCACGAGGGACTGGACCTCGACGAGCAGCGGACGGCTCCCCTCGAGCGTCGCGGCAACGACGCTGCCCGGGGCGGGTCCCTCGTGATCGGCGAGGAACGCCCGGCTCGGGTCGGCCACCTCGCTGAGGCCGAGCTCGCCCATCTCGAATACGCCCACCTCTTCGGTGGATCCGAAGCGGTTCTTCGTCGCGCGCAGCAGTCGCAGCGACCCATGCGCGTCGCCCTCGAGCGCAAGGACCGCGTCGACCAGGTGTTCGAGGGTCTTCGGGCCGGCCAGGCTGCCGTCCTTGGTCACGTGCCCGACGAGGACCACCGCGATCCCCTCGCCCTTGGCGAGCCCCATGATGCGCAGCGCCGACTCGCGGACCTGCCCGACGCTGCCCGCCGGGCCGTCCAGGTCGTCGCTCGTGATCGTCTGGATCGAGTCGATGACGATCGCCGTCGGGCGCAGCCGCCGTGCGAGCTCGGCGATCCGCCCGACATCGTTCTCGGCCGCGACATGGATGGCCGTGGCGGATGGTCCTTCGAGCAATCCGAGCCGGTCGGCGCGGAGACGCACCTGGGCGGCAGACTCCTCGCCTGTCGCGTAGAGAACCTGGAAGGTGGCGGAATTGCCGTGATTGCGGGTCAGACCCGCGGCTGCCTGGAGCAGGAGGGTCGACTTGCCGATCCCCGGCTCGCCACCGAGCAACACGAGGGACCCCGGCACGAGTCCGCCGCCGAGGACGCGATCGACCTCGGCGATCCCAATCGGGATCCTGCCGACAATCGCTTCCGCGACCGATCCTAGTGGGCTGGCCGAGACCGACGCGCCGGCGGGCGATGGCGTTGAGCGCGCCCGGCGCGCATCTCGAATCACCGTTTCGACGAGCGTATTCCAGGCCCCACACGCGTGACATTGGCCTTCCCAACGCGGGAAGTCGTCGCCGCACGACTGGCAGACGTAGCGGCTCTGCGGCCGCGCCACGGGCGGCTAGCGTGCCTCGACGGGCGTCTTCGCCTCTACCGCGCGGATGTCGAGGCCGGCTTCCGGGTCACGATCGACGAGGATCGTCGTTCCGGGTTCATAGCGCCCGAGCAGGAGATGCTCGGCAAGCACGTCCTCGATCATGTTCTGGATGACTCGGCGCAGCGGTCGCGCACCGTACGCCGGGTCATAGCCCAGCTTGATCAGGTGATCCTTGGCCTCCTGGGTCACCTCCAGCAGCATCTGCTGGGCCTTCAGCTGATCGCGAACACGCGCCAGCAGCAGGTCGACGATCAGGCGAATCTCCTCGACGGTCAGCGAGCGGAAGACGACCGTCGCGTCGATGCGGTTCAGGAATTCGGGCCGGAAGCTGGCCTTCAGCTCGGTCTGGACCTTTTCCTTCATCAACTCGTGCGAGGTGGTCGCCTGCTCGTCCTCGGTCTCGCCGCGCGCTCGGAAGCCCAGGGCGGCGTTGGTCTGCAGCTGCCGCGCGCCCAGGTTGGAGGTCATGATGATGATCGTGTTCCGGAAGTCGACGCGACGGCCCTTGGCGTCGGTGAGGTGTCCGTCCTCCAGGATCTGGAGGAGGATGTTGAACACGTCCGGGTGCGCCTTCTCGACCTCGTCGAGGAGCACGACCGCGAAACTCTTGCGACGAACAGCCTCGGTGAGCTGGCCACCCTCGTCGAACCCGACGTAGCCGGGGGGAGCCCCGACGAGCCGGCTGACGTTGTGGCGCTCCATGAACTCGCTCATGTCGATCTTGATCAGTGAGTCCTCGCTTCCGAACATGAATTCGGCGAGCGCCTTGGCCAGCTCGGTCTTGCCGACGCCGGTCGGGCCCAGGAAGATGAAGGAGCCGATCGGGCGCTTGGGGTCCTTGAGCCCGGCGCGAGCGCGCCGGACGGCTTTCGAGACCGTCTCGATCGCCTCCTGCTGGCCGATGACCCGGCCGTGCAGCGCGTCCTCCATGTGGAGAAGTCGCTCAGACTCCTCCTGGGCGATCCGTGTCACCGGAATCCCGGTCCACATCGCGACGACCTGGGCGATCTCCTCTTCGCCGACCGTCGGAGTCTCACCGGCCACCGTCGACTGCCACTCGCTTCGCAGCCGCTCGACGGTCTCGCGGGAGGTCGCCTCCGCTTCACGCAGCGTCGCAGCCGACTCGTACTCCTGGGCGTTGATCGCGGCGTCCTTCTCCTTGGTCACGCGGTCGAGTTCGCGCTGCGCCTCGCGCAGTGCGGGCGGCGCCGATGCGTAGCGAAGGCGGACGCGGCTGGCGCCCTCGTCGATAAGGTCGATCGCCTTGTCGGGAAGGTGTCGGTCGGTGATGTAGCGGATGGCGAGGTCGACGGCAGCCGTGACTGCTTCGTCGGTGATCGTGACCTTGTGATGCGCCTCATAGCGCTCGCGAATGCCCTTGAGGATCTCGATGGTCTGCTCGCGCGTTGGCTCCTCGACCATGACGGGCTGGAAGCGGCGCTCAAGAGCGGCGTCGCGCTCGATGTACTTCCGGTACTCGTCGAGCGTCGTGGCGCCGATGCACTGGAGCTCGCCGCGCGCGAGAGGCGGCTTCAGGATGTTGGCCGCGTCGATCGCGCCCTCGGCAGCGCCGGCGCCGACCAACGTGTGAAGCTCGTCGATGAAGAGGACAGCGTCGTTCGTGTTGCGCAGTTCCTCGATGATCTTCTTCAGGCGCTCCTCGAACTCACCGCGGTACTTGGTGCCGGCGACGAGGGATCCGATGTCCAGGGTCAGGACGCGCTTGTTGGCAAGCGTCTCCGGGACGTCACCGCTCACAATTCGGTGGGCCAGGCCCTCGGCGATCGCGGTCTTGCCGACGCCCGGCTCGCCGATGAGCGCGGGGTTGTTCTTGGTTCGGCGCGACAGGATCTGGATGACGCGCTCGATTTCCTTCTCGCGACCGATGACCGGATCGAGCTTGCCCGCCCGGGCGGCGTCGGTCAGGTTGATCCCGAGCTGATCGACTGTCGGCGTCTTCGAAGCTCGCTTGGTCTCCTGGGTAGGGCCTGCGCCGGAGCTCTGCGACAGGACGCGGATGACCTCGTGGCGAACCTTGTCGAGGTTCACGCCCAGGGATTCCAGGACGCCTGCGGCGATCCCCTCGCCTTCCCGGACGAGTCCGAGGAGGAGGTGCTCGGTGCCGATGTAGTTGTGGCCGAGGCGTCGTGCCTCGTCAATGGCCAGCTCGATCACGCGTTTCGCTCTGGGCGTCAGGCCGACCTCGCCGACCACCGGGCGGTCGCCGCGGCCGATAATGAACTCGACGGCTGTCCGAACCTTGGCCAGTTCGACGTTCATGTTCTCAAGGACCCGTGCGGCGACGCCCTCGCCTTCCCGAACGAGGCCGAGGAGGAGGTGCTCGGTGCCGATGTAGTTGTGGTTGAAGCGCTGGGCCTCATCCTGAGCGAGGGTGAGGACCTTCCGAGCGCGGTCTGTGAACTTGTCGAAGCGGTCCATCTGAGTCGAACGTCCGTTCCCTTGCCTGACGCCGGAGGGCGATACCGCGGCCATGCTAGCACGACCACCCCCCTCCGCAACCTTCCCGACGTTTCTGCACCAACAGCCGATGGTACCGGGTCGAACTCGTGGCGACGGGGGTGTTCGCCGATTGATTCGTCACCGGTGCGACATCGGATCCAGGGTTCGCTGAACCACGGCCGCCGAGAATCCAGATGGCCCACCGGTATCGGAGGGCCATCGCTCAGAGCGTCGCGGCCGGCATGCCGGCGCGGCTGGATTTGCGTCAGGCCGTCGGCACGTCCTTGGCGACCTCGGGCTCGGCGACCGCTTCCGCGACGTCGGGCTCGGCGACCGCTTCCGCGACGTCGGGCTCGGCGACGTCGGGCTCGGCGACGTCGGGCTCGGCGACCGCTTCCGCGACGTCGGGCTCGGCGACGTCGGGCTCGGCGACCGCTTCCGCGACGTCGGGCTCGGCGACCTCGGGCTCGGCGACCGCTTCCGCGATGTCGGGCTCGGCGACCTCGGGCTCGGCGACCGCTTCCGCGACGTCGGGCTCGGCGACCGCTTCCGCGACGTCGGGCTCGGCAACCTCGGGCTCGGCGACCGCGTCCGCGACGTCGGGCTCGGCGACCGCGGGCTCGGCGACCG
>JANNUK010000271.1:0-1776 GCA_031395155.1 Chloroflexota bacterium
CTCGCCGGCGGCGAGTTCCCGGTGCCAGTCGTTTCCGGCGTCACCAACAGCGTCAGCATTCTGTTCAAGGAATTCGGCATCAAGCTTAACTTCCGGCCGACCGTGGCCGGCGACACGATCCGCCTGAAGGTGCGGCCCGAAGTCAGCTCGCTCGACTTCGCGAACGGCATCACCCTCGAGGGATTCCGCATCCCTGCGCTCATCACGCGACGAGCGGAGACCGACGTCGAGCTGCGGGACGGACAGTCGTTCGTGATCGCAGGGCTCCTCAACAACCTGTCGCAGGAAGACACGGCAGCCATTCCGATCCTCAGCAGCCTGCCCATCATCGGGTCGCTGTTCAAGAGCAAGGCCGACCGTGCCGAGCGCACGGAGCTGATGGTGCTCATCACGCCGCGACTCGTGCGGCCGCTCAACCCCGACGAAGTGCCGCCGCTGCCGACGCAGCTCCGGCGATTCCTCCCGGCCATCGACGGCGTTGGGCAGGAGCTGTCTGGTGACGGCGGTCCGGTAGACGCGCCCCGGTGACCGCGGAACATCTGGATTGAGACTGAAAGGACGTCATGACTGCTCATCAACACACCCGGACTTCTGAACGCGGCGCGATGCTCGTACACGTCGCAGTGGCACTCCTTGCGCTGATGGCGTGCAGCGCGTTCGCCATCGACTTCGGCGTGTTTTGGGTCAGCCGTCGCGAGGCGCAGAACTCCGCCGACGCGGCCGCCATGGCCGGCGCGGTGGCACTCGTTTACGACGATTCGGTCGACACGACGCAGGACGGTCCCGCCAGCCGGTCCGCGTTCGCCGTCTCGCAGGAGAACGAGGTGTGGGGCCAGTCACCGGCCGTCGATCCGTCGACCGACATCACGTTCCCCGTCTGTCCGGACGGCACGTTGCCCTGCATCAGGGTGGACGTCTACCGCAACGTCGCGCGCGGCAACCCGCTCCCGACGTTCTTTGGCGGCCTCGTCGGTCTCACCGAACAGGGGACCCGCGCCACCGCGACGGCGCAGGCGCGCGCGGCCAACGCGACCAATTGCCTGAAACCGTGGATCATCCCCGATAAGTGGACCGAGATTCACCCGACGCCAGGTCCATGGGATCCGCTGACTTCGGCGTACGACACCCACACGGGCAACGGCAACAACCGGACGCCGCTGGCGAACCCGGACGTCTACGCGCCGCCGTCGAGCCCCGACATGACCGGGTTCCGCGCGGAGGGAACGCCGAACGACATCGGGATGGCGATCACGCTGTATGCCGGGCCACCAAACCAGCAGTCGGGAGGCGGCACCGTTCAGCCAGGCTGGGTGTATCCGGTCCGCCTCAACGAGGACGAGCCGGGTGGGAACGTCTACAGGAACAACATTCAATACTGCAGCGGCGACGTGGTCCGGATCGGCGACCTCCTGCGGAACGAGACGGGCATCATGATCGGGCCCACGTTCCAGGGGGTCGATCCGCTGATCGCCGCGGACCCCGGCGCGACATGGGTGGATCCGGACGGCGTCGGCGGCGAGCCCGGCACGATCGTGGGCAGCTGCATGGACGACGCCTCATGTCCGGCGCCGTACTCACCATCGCCAACTCAGAGTGCACGGCTGATCAAACTTGCGGTGTTCAACACGGCGGAGTTCAGCCAGACCCCGGGCGCCGAGTGGCTGAGGGTCGTCAACATCCTCGGCTTCTTCATCAGGGAGCGCCAGGGAAACTCCATCACCGGGTATCTGACCAGGTTCAACGGCATCGCCGCTGAAGGCGGCGGCAACGTTGAAG
>JANNUK010000308.1:0-3662 GCA_031395155.1 Chloroflexota bacterium
CTCGTGACGATCGATTCTCCCGCGAACGAACCGAAGGCCGGCTCCGTGTTCGCCCTGGACACCGTCACGACCCTCGGACGCGACGTGAACAACACGATCGTCGTCGACGACAGCTACGCGTCGGGCGAACATGCGGTGCTCACATGGCGTGGCCGCGCCTGGTTTCTTGAGGACCTCGGGAGTACGAACGGCACCTTCGTCAACGGCGGCACGATCGACGGCGTCCAGCCGCTTGGTTTCGGTGATGAGATCCAGGTAGGGCGAGTCCGGTTCCGCCTGGAACGTTCGAGCCGGTGATCGCCGCGAAAGCGCTACCCGGCATGGCGTGGAGCTCGATGGTTCGTGCCGTTCGTGCTGCGGACGCCCGACCGAGGCCGCGCGAGACGGTGCTCCTGGGCCTGGTCGCGATCACCTTGGTGGTCGGCAGCGCGAGCCTCGCGGCCACCCGGACCCTGCGGGCGCTTGCCGCAGAGGGCGGCACGCCGGCCCTGGATCTTCGTCTTGCCGACCCGCAGGGACTCGCTGGCTTCCTGGCCGTCGTGCTCGCAGCTCACCTGCTGCTGATCCTCGCCGGGCGCCGGACGGACCAGGTCCTGCTGCCGACCGTGGCGCTCCTGGGCGGAATCAGCCTGCTCCTCATGGAACGACTTCCTGCCGGGCTCGCCGGTGGATCGGCCGGGCTTGCCGGGACGCAGCTCCTGTGGTTGACCCTGTCGATCAGCGCGATCGCGGTGATCGGCACCGTCGTTCGCGGAGACGCCTGGCTGCGCCTCTACAAGTACTCCTGGGCGGCAGGCGGGATCGCTCTCCTGGCCCTGACGTTCGTGTTCGGCGACGACGCCAACGGGCAACGCCTCAGCCTCTCGATCGGGCCGTTCAGCGGTCAGCCGTCCGAACTGCTCAAAGTCATCCTCGTCGTGTTCCTCGCCGGATATCTGGCCGAGAATCGGCCGCTCCTCGAGCAGGAGTCCACGCGCCTGGGCCCCATCCGTCTCCCGCCGCTGCCATACCTCGCGCCGATGGCGGCGATGTGGGCGATTGCGCTGCTCGTCGTCGTGGTCCAGCGCGACCTGGGGGCTGCGCTCCTGTTCTATGCGGTCTTCCTGTTCCTCTTGTACGTGGCGACCGCTCGCCCCAGCTTCGTGGTCGCGGGGAGCGTCCTGTTCGTTGCCGGCGCCGGATTGATGGCGCGGCTGTTCGGGCACGTCCAGAGCCGGATCGACATCTGGCTGGATCCGTTCGCCGACGCATCGGGAGCCGGCTATCAGGTCGTCCAGGCCCTGGAGGCGTTTGCGCGCGGCGGGCTCCTGGGCACGGGCCTCGGCGCCGGCCTGCCGACGGTCGCCGGCCGCCTGCCGATCCCGGCCGTCCATACCGACTTTCCGTTCGCGGCCCTGGGCGAAGAGCTGGGACTCATCGGCATTCTCGCCATCCTCGGGCTCTACCTGGTGGTCATCGAACGGGGCCTGCGAATCGCCGCCGCGGCGCGTGACGACTTCCAGGCGCTCCTCGCGACCGGCCTCTCGCTGGTCGTCGGCGTGCAGGCGTTCATCATCGCGGCCGGCAATCTCAAGCTCATTCCGCTGACCGGGATCACCCTGCCCTTCATCAGCTACGGGGGTTCGTCGCTGCTGGCGAATGGGGTGGTGATCGGGTTGCTCCTGGCCCTGTCCGATCGGGAGGTACGGGCTCCGACCCGAACGCGAGCCGGCGCTCGGCGTCGGCGCGAGCCGACGGTGGCCTCCGTTGTGGGTGCCGCATGAGCGCGCCGCCGCGCGGAAGCGAGGCCCGCGCGGCCCTGCCACCGCTGGGTCCGCGGATCGCGCGCAGCGGCCTGATCCTGACCCTCGCCTTTGCGACGATCGCCGCGGGTGCCGGGTACTGGCAGGTCCTGCGGGCCGGCGAGCTCGTGGCCCGCCCCGACAATCCGGCGGTGATCGCCGCCGCCCGCACGGTACCGCGCGGGACGATCGTCGACCGGAACGGGGCGACACTCGCCTCCAACCGCCTCGGGGCGAACGGCGAGCCGTACCGCGTCTACGCCGATCGATCCCTGAGCGGCGTGCTCGGTTACGCCTCGCTCGCCTTCGGCTCGGCAGGCCTGGAGCGCGCCTACCAGGCACAGCTCGTCGGGCTTCTCGACCCCGACCCCGTGCGCGACCTCCTGCGAAAGTTCCGGGCCCGTGGCGCAGACCCGCAGGATCTCACAACGACCCTGTCGCTCGATCTCCAGAGGGTGGCCGTGGAGCTCCTGGGCACCGACCGCGGCGCTGTCGTCGCGATCGATCCGCGCAGCGGTGACGTCCTGGCACTGGCAAGCACGCCGACATTCGATGCCAACGCCGTGGCCGACCCGGCCACCTCTCGAGCGGCGTTCCTTGCGCTCCAGGGCGACCCCGCACTGCCCCTGCTGCCGCGGGCGACACAGGGCCGCTACGTTCCCGGGTCGGTGTTCAAGATCGTGACCGCGATCGCCGCGCTGGGGTCCGGCTCCGTTCAAGCCGGCACCACCTTCGCGCAGCAGCCGCAGGCCGAGGTCGACGGCCTCCTGGTCCAGGGATTCCGCGTTCGCGACGGCCACCACCCAGTAACCGGGGATCGAGCCCTGGACTTCATGGCCGCAACCGAGGTGTCGTGCAACGCGTGGTACGCCCTGGCCGGCCTGGAGACGGGCGGGGCCACGCTGGCCGACTACGCTCGACGTCTTGGATTCGAGGCACCCCTCCCGTTCGATCTGCCAACGGCGACCTCGCAGGTGACCGGCGATCGCGGCGGTCCAGACGGCGGCTTCGCCGACCGGGTCGAGCTGGCGAACGCGGCCTACGGCCAGGCCGAGACCCTCGTGACGCCCCTCCAGATGGCTCTGGTTGCGGCCACGGTCGCCAACGGCGGCGTGCTGATGCAGCCGCGTCTCGTTACGCAGTTCCGGGGTTCGGCCGGCGTACGCACCGTCGAACCGATCACGCTCCGGCGGGTGATGGATGGCGGCACCGCCGGGACGATCCGGGACGCGATGGTCCAGGCGGTCGAAGGACGGCTCGGACGCACGTTCACCTCGGGTGCCGCCGTCCCGGGGATCCCGACGGCCGGCAAGTCGGGTACCGCCGAGCTTGGCGGCAGCGGCGAGCCACATTCGTGGTTCATCGGATTTGCGCCCGCGGATCGGCCGACGATCGCGATCGCCGTCATCGTCGAGCAGGGTGGGCGCGGCGGCGAACGGGCCGCACCGCTGGCCGGCCGTTTCCTGCAGGCCTATTTCGCGTCGATCAAGTCATGACCGAGCGCCACGACGGCGACCGCGGAGGGCGCCGTCCGCTCATCGAGCGGATCGGGATGGCGTTCATTGCCGTCGTTATCGCGACACTGTTCCGCGGAATCGCGGTGGCGGCCTGGGCGGGAGGCGAGGGGTTCCTTGCCGTGATGGGCGCGATCGGCAGCGTGATGACGCTGTGGGCCGCCAGCCTCACGCTCATCCGCGGCTGACCCGCACCGGCGGCGGCGGGCCGGGACGGCGAACTGAACGATCCGGCCGGGCGTACTAGTATCTGACGCCACCGGGATGTACCGTCACGCGTCAAACCGGTCGTGAGGAGTCCCCGGATTGGTGCGGGGGCGCTCGTCCCCCCATAGGTGAGGCCGATGTCGAAGATCCAGGAAGCCGG
>JANNUK010000311.1:0-8088 GCA_031395155.1 Chloroflexota bacterium
ACACCCGGCTCGATGAGGCTGCGTCCGGTCATGCCGGCCCATGGTGAGAGGCCGGCCAGCTCGAGGATCGTCGGCGTCACGTCGGCCAGGACCCCGTCGCGCAGCCGGCGCCCGGCCACGGCCCGCCCAGCCGCGAGGATCGGAACGGGGTTGAGCGAGTGAGCGGTGACCGCCCCACCGGTTTCATCGAGCAGCTCGTCGGCATTGCCGTGGTCGGCGGTCACCAGGAGCAGCGACCCGGGCCCCGCAAGATCGGCGTCGTCGCGCTCGACGAGCGCCCCGGCGATCCGTCCGAGGGCCACATCGACGGCCGAGAGCGCTGCGAGCGTCGCGGCCCAGTCGCCGGTGTGGCCGACCATGTCCGCATTCGCGATGTTGGCGACGATCAGGTCATGGCGATCAGCACGGATGGCCTCGACGACGGCGTCTGCCACGCCGGAGGCGCTCATCTCGGGTTGCAGGTCGTAGGTGGCGACCCTGGGGCTCGCCACGAGGATGCGCTCCTCGCCGGGAAAGGGCGCCTCGCGGCCACCGTTGAAGAAGTAGGTCACGTGGGCGTACTTCTCGGTCTCGGCGACATGGAGCTGACGCCAACCGACGTCGGACACGGCCTCCGCCAGCGATCGGACGTGCTCCGGGGGAAACGCGACGGCGACCGGGAGCCCGGCCTCGTATTCGGTCATCGTCGTCACCCGCAGCGCGGCCTGGGCCGGGCGCCCGTCGGGCCCACCTCGATCGAAGGCGACGAACGTCTCGTCGACCAGGGCGTGCGTGAGCTGCCGCGCCCGGTCTGCGCGGAAGTTGGCATGCACCAGCTCATCGCCTGGTTCAACCCGGTCGGTGCCGGGCTCGATCACCGTCGGGGTCGCGAACTCATCGCCCTCACCCCGCTCGTAGGCAGCCGAGACGGCGTCGTGCGCGGAACCGGCGCGCTCCGCCACCCCGTGAACGATGGCCCGGTAGGCGCTCGCGGTGCGTTCCCAGCGACCATCTCGATCCATCCCGTAGTACCGTCCGCCGACGGTGGCGATCCGGGCCGCGGGATGGGCGTCGGCCAGGCGCTGTTCGAGCGAGTCGATGAACGCGAGGGCGGACCGTGGCGGCGTGTCGCGGCCGTCCAGCACGGCATGCACGACGACGCCGGATACGCCGTGCTGTCGCGCCAGCGACGCGAATGCCACGAGATGGCGATCGTGGGCATGGACGCCGCCCGGCCCGATGAGGCTCACGACGTGGATCGGGCGCCGCGACAGGGCCGCTCGCCGGCAGGCATCGACGAGTGCCGGCCGCGCGTCGAACGACCCGTCGGCGATCGCGGCATCGATTCGTGGCAGGTCCTGGAGCACCGGACGGCCGGCCCCGAGGTTCAGGTGGCCAACCTCGGAGTTGCCCATCTGGCCCGGCGGGAGGCCGACCGCGCCCTCCGACGCCTCGAGGCGAGCGTGCGGCCAGTGCGCCAGGAGGGATCGCCAGACCGGCATGGGTGCGGCCGCGATGGCGTCGGCCGCGGGCCGGCGACCGATGCCCAAGCCGTCGAGGACGAGCAGGACGATCGGCCGGGGTCGGGCGAACCCGACCGCGATCGGGCCCGCGTGGGTCACGTGGCCGCGGACCCGGCCCGCCGTGCGCGGGCAGTGATGCCGGCGCGGGCCACGATGCCGGCCATCTCGTCCGCCTTGAGCGAGGCCCCACCGACGAGCGCGCCGTCGATCGCCGGCTCGGCCAGGAACTCCTCGATGTTCGCCGAGGTGACACTCCCCCCGTAGAGCACCGGTACGGTGTCGGCCGCGGCGCCCCAGCCCACGTCGCGCATCGCGCCGCGGACGGCCTCCGCCATCGCGGCCGCATCGGCGCCGTGCGCATTTCGGCCGGTCCCGATCGCCCAGACCGGCTCGTAGGCCACCACCAGTCCCGCCTCGCCGAGGCGCACCGGATCGTGCCCGCTCAGGGCGCCCCGGAGCTGCCGCTCGACCACGGCCTCGGCGCGACCCGCCTCTCGATCGTCGAGCTGCTCCCCGACGCACAGGATCGGCCGCAGGCCCGCATCGAGTGCCCGTCCCAGCTGGCGCCCGATGATCTCGTCCGTCTCGCCGGCGTCGCGCCGACGCTCCGAGTGACCCACGATCACCCAGCTCGCGAGCCCGACCAGCATCTCTGCGCTGATCATCCCGGTGAATGCGCCCTGCGCCTCGTGGTGGACGGTCTGGGCGCCGATCGCGACGGGCTCGTCGACCAGGGCGTCGCGAACGGCGGCGAGGCACACGAACGGGGGGCAGATGATCCGGACGACGTCGGGCTCGCGAGTCCGTCCGGCGATCAGGCGGGCCAGCGCGCCGGCGTCGGCCGGTGTCGTGTGCATCTTCCAGTTGGCGGCGATGACGACCGGTCGCATCACCGAATCATGCCAGAGACGGCCTCGAGCGCCGCGCGGCCCGCGGGCGTTCGTCGTCGGGATGCAGGGCGAGCCGCTCGATCCGGTCGAGCGCTCGCTGGACGGCCGACCGGTGGAGGTCGAGACGCTCGGCGAGCTCGGAGAGGGTCGCCTCGGGCGTCAGTCGTCGGCCCTCGGCGACCACCCGCACCACGTGAGGTTGCTCGGCGAGGCGGCCATCCCCATCGAGCGCGTCGATCGCGGCCAGCTGACGGCCGGCAGCCGCAACGATTCGCTGGAGATTGGCCGATTCCGCGTTGAGGACACGATTGAGGTCGCCGCGCATTGCCCTCGAGACCTGGCGAGCCTCGAGTTCGAGGAGCATCGGCCCGGCCCCGGCTCGTCGCAGAAACGTCACGACGAGCTCGGCGCTCTTCCAGGTCACCACGCCGCGGCCACGGCGAATCCGCCACGACACCGGCAGCTCCATGGCAGCGAGGCGATCGGCCAGGATCGGGGCAGCGGTCGCCGGCACAACGAACTCGAGATGGGTCCGGCCGCCCGCCAGGCTCAGGGACCCCGCAGCAAGGAACAGGCCGCGCAGGTAGGCGGTGCGACAGTGGTTGCGCGAGCCGTCCCAATCGAACGTCGCCGCGACCCCGGCCTCGACCCCGGGCTCGGGCTCGGCGCGGACCGTCTTCGGCCTGCCGCGCGCACCGAGGAGGCGCCGCGCGTTCGTCCCGCGACCCAGGCGCACGGCAAGCCGGGCGACGGCCGCCTCCCGCGTCGAAAGCCTCGCGCCAAGCCCGGCCGACTCGGCGGCGCGATCGCAGGACCGCGCCGGGTCGATCGCCGCCAGCTCGTGGCGAAGTGCCGCCGCCAGGTCGCGTTCGGTGCGCGTCACAGCCGGTGCCGGCTCGGTCTCAGGCCGTCCTGGCCACGCCCGATCGCCGGCGGCCGGCGACCTCGCGTTCCGCAAGGGCAATCACGGCGGCCGCCAGCCGCGTGGGATCGTGGCGATGCGCGTTCTCGGGGTCGACGACATCGTCGAGCACCAGGCGCGGGGCTCGGTCGACGGTCGGCGGCCAGCGGAGGCGGACGGGATGGGCCGGCCATCCATCGGGAATCCGCGCCCCGAACTCGCTGTTGGCGAGGACGATGTCGACCAGCCCCGGTGTCGTGTGGCCGATCAGGGCCTCCACGTGGTCGGCGAGGTCGAAATCGGCCGTCTCGCCGACCTGGGTCGCGACATTGCACACGTAGACGCGCTGCCCGCCTGCGGACGCGATGGCCTCCGCGAGCCCCGGGACGAGCAGGCTGGGAAGGAGGCTCGTGAACAGGCTGCCCGGACCGATGACGATGAGGTCGGCTGCGGCAATTGCCTCGAAGACCTGGGCGCTGGGTCGGACGTCCCCCGGCTCGATCCAGACCCGCTCGATCCCCTCCGCGCGCATGATCACGCTCTGACCGCTCAGCTCTCGCCCGTCACGGAGGCGAGCGTGCAGCACGATCGGGGTCGCCGAGACCGGCACGACCTGGCCACGAACCGCCAGCACGCGGTTCATCTGGCGCACGCCCTCTTCGAAGTCCCCGCCCTGGACGGCCGTCAGTGCGGCAAGCAGCAGGTTGCCGACGGGATGGCCGGCCAACCCCGGCTCCCCGCCCGACGCGGGCGCCTCGTCTCCGGCCGGGAACCGGTACTGGAGAAGGTCGGCCATGATTGATTCGCTGTCGGCCAGCGCGGCGATGCAGTTGCGCAGGTCACCGACGGCCGGAATCCCGAACGCATGGCGCAGGACGCCGGACGACCCCCCGTCGTCGGCCACCGTGACCACCGCCGTCAGGTTCGACGTGTGCTCCTTGAGCCCACGCAGCAGCGCCGACAGGCCGGTGCCGCCACCGATCGCGACGATCCGTGGGCCGCGGGCGAGGAAGCGCTTCTGATAGATCAGCTCCACGAGCGGTTGATCGGCCTCCGGCTCGCGCAGGGGCTCCGTGACGGCCCGCACGACGCGTGCCGCACCGAGGATCACGAGGGCGAGCCCGATGCTCCCGACGACGAGACCGCGGAGCGCATACGGAAGGGGCTGGAGGGTGACCAGGTCGAGCAGCGCTCCGCCGAGGCCCGTCGGTTCCACGTCCCGGGTCGCCTGGCGGATGACGTGTGCCGCCGCGACCGCCAGCAGGACCAGGCCGGCGAACAGCACGAGCATCCAGCGCTTGACTCCGATGCCGATCGCAAGCCAGCGGCTGAGCCTCACTGCACCGTCCGCTGCCGATCCAGTTCGCGATGGAAGACGGCCACGGGCCCGAGCTGCTGCTCGCGCAGCCATCCGGCAAGCTCCTCGGCCAGCACGATCGAGCGATGCTGGCCCCCGGTGCAGCCCAGGGCGATCGTGAGGCGCGACTTGCCCTCGCTGATGTAGGCCGGGACCGCGAAGGCAAGGAAGTCGCGCAGCCAGTCGAGGAAGCGGCCGGCCACGGGTTGCCCGAGGACGTAGTCGCGGACCTCGGCGGTCAGCCCGGTCAGAGGTCGGAGCTCTTCGACGTAGTACGGGTTCGTGATGAACCGCACGTCGAACACGAGGTCCGCCTCCAGCGGCACCCCGAACTTGAAGCCGAAGCTGACGAGCTGGACATTGATGCCGTCGGGCGGCGCCATCTCGCCGAGCCTCGCGAAGAGTCGCTCGCGCAGCTCGCGAAGCGAGAAGTCCGATGTGTCGAGGACGACGTCCGCCTCGGCCCGGATGGGATCGAGCAGGCGTCGCTCCTCGATGATCGAGCTGGCGATCCCGCGCTCGCTCTCCAGCGGGTGACGGTGGCGGGTCTCCGAGAACCGCCGGATGAGCGCCTCGTCGCGCGCCTCGAGGAAGAACACCTGCGGCCGGATCCCGCGCCCCTCGAGCGAGCCGCGGACCGCGGCAAGGGCGGTGCGCGGGTCGCCGGCGCGCACGTCGATGACGATCGCGACCTTGGCGAACCGATCGGGATCCGTCGATACGAGCTCGGCCAGGTCGGGGAGGAGTTCACCGGGAAGGTTGTCCACGACCAGGTACCCGAGGTCCTCGAAGAGCTTCGCGGCCGCCGTCTTGCCGCCGCCGGACAGCCCGCTGAGGATCACGACGTGCGTGGATTCCTCTGCTCCCTCGTCGGCCATTGCGTGTCCCTCTCCCTGCCGGCTCAGCGACCGCTCCGCCTGATGAGCAGGATCGTCAGCTCGTACAGAAGGTACATCGTGATTCCCAGCACGCCGGGCGACACGAGGTCCCCGCCCGGCGTCGCGACGGCGGCGAAGACGGCGATGCCGAGGAGGGCGTAGCGCCGCGACGCCCGGAGCCGCGCCGAGCCGATGATCCCGACGCGGGCCAGGCCGTACAACAGAATCGGAAACTCCATCACGACGCCGAAGGCCAGGAACATCGTCGTGACGAAGTCGAAATATGGTCCGGCGGCAAGGTTCGCCACGAGCGCGGCCGAGGTGAAGCTCAGGAGGAACGCCGTGGCAAACGGGAGGACGAAGTAGGCGATCGCCACGCCGATCGCAAAGAAGGCCAGCGAGAGGACCACCCACGGTGCGACACCGCGGCGCTCACGTTCGGTCAGGCCCGGCGCGATGAACCGCCACCCCTGGTACAGGATCACCGGCATGGCCACGATGATCCCGAAGATCACGGCGATCTTGACGTTGATGAAGAACGCGTCGCCCGGTGCCAGAACCTGGACCTTGCCCGTCGGCAGCGGCGCGATGAGGATGGTGATGATCCGGCTCGCGAGTGTGAACCCGACGATGGATCCAAGGGCTACGGCGATGAGCGCGCGGACGACGCGCCGGCGCAGCTCGTCGAGATGATCGATCAGGGACATGACGGCGGTCTCGCCGACCGGGGCGCTCGCGGGTCCCGGGGCAATCGCGGGTCCCGGGGCAATCGCGGGTCCCGGGCCGGACTCGTCAGCGGCCATGGCGTGCCGGGACCGGCGTCAGGCCGTCGGCGTGGACGAGTCGTCCGGGTTCTTGGCTCCGGTTGCGTCGCCGGCGGTCGCTTCCGGGGCGGTCGGAACTGCCGGTGGGGCGGTCGGAACTGCCGGCGGGGGCGCGTCCTGGACGGCAGGGGCCTTCGCCGGGAGCGGACTCGTGTCGATCTTCGTCGCTTCCTGGATGTCCGAGGACGCCTTGCGGAACTCGCGGATGCTCTTGCCCAGGGCCGACCCGACATCGGGCAGGCGTCCGGGTCCCAGGATGATCAGGGCAAGGACGAGGATGATGACAAGTTCGAGCGGGCCGATCTGGGGCATGCGAGACTCCGCGCTTGGCTGGACGGCGGTTAGGTTAGCACAGCGAGCCTGGTCGACCAGGCTCGGGCGGCAGCGTCCACGCGTTCGGGCAGACCCGTCGTCGCGCCGTCGAGAACCGGTCCGGCGGCCGCGCCGGCGATCCCCCGTGAGACGTTGACGAGCAGGCCGCCACCGGGCCGGTCGCCAACCGGAGGAACGGATGCCGGGCCGTCGGCCAGGACGGCCGCCACGTCGCCGCCCTGTGCCCCAATGCCGGGGACCAGGAACGCGAGCCCGGGAGCCACCCGGCGGATGGCCCGCAGCTCGTCGGGCGCGGTCGCGCCCACCACCAGGCCGACGGTGCCACCCGGTCCCCAGCGCGCCGCGAGTCGCGCCACCCGGGCGTAAACAGGCTCCGCGGGCATGCCTGCGTCGTCGTCCGCCGCGACCACGAGATCCTGGAGCTCGGCCGCGCCCGGATTGCTGGTCCGGCACAGGACGTAGGCAAACCGGTCCAGTCGCTCGAGCAGCGGTTCGATCGCCTCCGATCCAAGATACGGGTTGACGGTCACGGCATCGGCACCCAGCGCGTCGAACAGCGCGACCGCCTGGCGCGCGGCGGTCGAGCCGATGTCGCCACGCTTGCCGTCAAGGACGACGGGGACGTCGGATGGGATCCGCGCGCGGATGCGCTCGAGCGCGGCGAGCCCGGCCGAACCGAACGCCTCGAAGAAGGCGAGGTTGGGCTTCACGGCCGCGGCATACGGCAACGCGGCCTCGAGGATGAGCACGACGAACCGCTCGATGCCGGCAAGGTCCCGCTCGAATCCATCGGGCAGCGCCTCGGGATCGGGATCCAACCCCAGGCAGAGCACCGAACCGACGGCCGCGGTTCGCTCCGCGAGACGGTCGAGGTACGGGCGGGTCACGAGGCCGGGCTGCTCACGGGACCGGGCTGGTCACGGGACCGGGCTGCCCGGCACGGCATCCGAGCTGGCCGGAGCCGGCGTGGTCACCGGGGTGGGACTCGGCGTCGGCGGCGGCAGCTCATCGACCGGGATGAACCAGGCTGGACGCGATGCCGCGTCGAGCCCCGAGACCTCCGTGAGGTCGAGCGCCTCGCCGGCCGTCCAGTCGGGGCCGAAGCCGACGAGCGGAACCATCCGCAGGTCGACGATCCCGTGGGCGACGTGGAGGTACGCGATCGCGTCGCCTGCCGGCGACCACGCCGGCGCGAAGGAACGCTCGTCGGAGGTCAATCGAAGGAGTTCAACGCCGGTCGCGGCGTCCAGGATCACCACGTCCGTGCCGAAGCTCGTGACCCGGGTCGCGGCCACGAAGCGTTCGTCGGGCGACCACGAAGGGGCCAGGTACCCCGGCCCGGTCAACGCCGAGGTCTTGCCGGTGGTCACGTCGTAGCGCTGGATCGACGGAGCACCCCGGGT
>JANNUK010000321.1:0-1573 GCA_031395155.1 Chloroflexota bacterium
GCCGAGAGCTGTTCTATCGCAGCGGCAACAAGATGATGGCGGTGCCGATCGCGACCCAGCCCGCGTTTGCGCCGAGCAAGCCGACGATGCTCTTCGAGAAGGCATATGCGGCGAGCCAGTTCCCGGCCACGGGCATCGCCTACGACGTGACTCCGGATGGCCAGCGCTTTCTGATGGTGAAGGAAGGCGACCAGGCAACGGCTCCGACCCAGATCAACGTGGTGCTGAACTGGTTCGAGGAACTGAAGCGCCTCGCGCCGCCAAAGGCTCAGTAGCCCATCGTCCCGGTTTCGATGACCGATTCGTCCGGCCCGTCGCAGCAGGCCTCGGCTAGAATGCCGACGTGGAGCAGGCCTTCAGCGACACCGATCCTGAAACCGCGCGGGTGCACCTCGAGCTGCTGCGAGCCTCCTCCCCACAGCGCCGCCTCCGCCTCGCGTTCTCGCTGAGCCACACGACGATGAGCCTCGCCATGGGCGGTGTGGCTCAGAGCCTGCCAGGCGCCTCGTCGCAAGACGTGGCCCTTCGGTTCGTCGCCCTGCTCTACGGGCCGCAGCTCGCCGACGAAGTGCGCGAACACCTCGCGGCGAGGACGCCGTGACCGGGCCCGACCTTCTCGTGGCCCTCGCGCCGGTGCTCGACGCCCTTCGACATCTCGGTGTTCGTCATTTCGTTGGGGACTCGATTGCCAGCTCTGCTCACGGCGTACCGCGGGCCAGCATCGACGCTGACGTGGTGGCGGAACTGCTTCCCACCCACGCAGCTCCGCTGGCCGCCTCTCTACGCGGCGCATATTACGTCCCCGAGGCACGGCTCGTCGACGCGATCGCCCAGCGTGCGTCGTTCAATGTGATTCACCTCGGAACCATGGTCAAGGTCGACGTGTTCGTGTCGCGCGGCCGCCCCTTCGACCGACGGGCGCTCGACCGCGTCCGACCTGCGCCCCTGGAGGGCGGCGGTGCGATCCCCGTCTCTTCGCCCGAGGACACGGTGCTCGCCAAGCTCGAGTGGTTCCGCCAGGGCGGCGAGACGTCGGAGCGGCAGTGGACGGACGTCACGGGCCTTCTCAGGGCGGGCGTCGATATCGACCGTAGCTACCTGAGCGAAGGCGCGGGCGAGCTCCACGTCACCGACCTGCTTCGCCGGGCGCTCGACGAAGTCGGGCAAACGTAGCGGCGGCCCCTTCCCTTCGCGTCGGTCGGCGAGCCTTCCCCGCGCTATACTTTCGGCCGATGTGACTGGCCCGGGCCAGGAGGCCTCGATGGAGGAGATCATGGAACGCGTTCGCTGGTCTCGGCTCCTCACCGCCCTCGTCTCTGTCGTCGTGATCTGCGCCCCCGTCGCGGCGCTGTCTCAAACCGGGGCGAGCTGGTCGCCGCACGGCGCGATGCCTTACGAGCGGGCGGAGACGGCGAGCGCCACACTGAACGGCAGGATCTACCTCATCTCGGGCGGATCGCGCGGCGTCGAGGCCAACGCCTTCAACCAGGAATACGACCCGGCGACCGGGACATGGCGCGAGTTGGCGCTGATGCCCTCGGTGGCGTCGCACGCCGGGGCGGCGGCGTTGAAC